>CAZWNM010000117.1:0-6506 GCA_964635765.1 uncultured Planctomycetaceae bacterium
GCAAGCGGAACTACCGCGAGCCGACCGAGATTTTCGACCGCTACGGGGCCGACGCGCTGCGTTGGTACTTCTTCGCCAATCAGCCGCCGTGGACTTCGATCCGCTACAGCGAGCAGTCGATCAAGGATTGTATTCCCGAGTTCTTGCTAAGGCTTTGGAACGTTTATAGTTTCTTCGTGATTTACGCGAAGATCGACGGATTCGATCCGGCCTCGGCGATTCGCTCTTCCGGCGTTGTGCCCGGCCAACTTGGGTCGGACGTGATTTCCAAAGCGAAAGGCTATCGGCCGGTGGCGAAGCGATGCGAGTTGGACCGTTGGATTTTGAGCGAATTGAATCGCACGGCCGCGGCGGTGGTCGAGCGGATGGACGCCTACGACAATTTCAACGCCTGCGCCCGGCTGACCGAATTCGTCGATGCCTTGAGCAATTGGTACGTTCGCAGCAGCCGCGATCGTTTTTGGAGCAGTGGCACGGTGGACCAGTCGCCCGATAAGAACGACGCCTATTGGACGCTCTACGAATGCCTGTTGACCACATGCAAGTTGACGGCACCGTTCGTGCCGTTCCTGTCCGAGGCGATGTGGCAAAACCTGGCCGTCGCGGCATTCGACAATTCCTCGACAAAAAAGCCCGTCGAGAGCGTGCATTTGTGCGATTATCCGGCCGGCGACCGGTCGGTCATTGACGAAACTCTTTCCGAGCAAATGGCGTTGGCCCGCGAGATTGTTTCGCTTGGCCGCAGCGCGCGGATGGGCGCGAAATTAAAGGTCCGTCAGCCGTTGAGTTTAGTTGAAGTGGTGCTGGCTGATGCGACGCATCAGACGTGGCTCGAAGAACACGCCTCCTTGATTTGCGACGAGTTGAACGTCAAACGGGTCGAGTTCACCCAAAAAGCCGATCAGTACATCACCTATAGCGTGTTGCCCGACTTGAAAAAGCTCGGCCCGAAGCTCGGCAAGCGGTTGCCGGCGTTGCGCAAACTGCTTGCAACCTCGGATGGCGGAAAACTACTTGCGGAGATGCAAGCGAAAGGCAATATCACGCTGGCCTTGCCCGACGGGCCAATCGCGCTCGACGCCGACGACATTCAAGTGCGTCTTCAAGCGAAGGAAGGCTGGGCGGCCGCGCAAGGCCGGGCGATCGTCGTGGTGTTGGCCACCGATTTGACCGACGCGCTGATCCGCGAGGGCCTCGCCCGCGAGTTGGTTCGCACGGTTCAAGACCGTCGCAAGGAATTAGGCTGCGAGTTTACCGACCGCATTTCAATCGGCTTGGTGACCGAAGCGCCCGAATTGAAGGCGGCCATCGAACAATTTTCCGACTACATTCGCGGCGAAACGCTTGCCGTCGAGCTATCGTTCGCTCCGCTTGCCGGCGTCGAGCCGCTGGCGACCGACGTGGCGGATTATGCCGCGACGTTGTATGTGAAAGTGGCGTAAGCCCTTGCGGGGCCGTCCATGCCGACGTCTAGAAAAGTTTCGATTGCGTGAAAAAGAATCGCCTGCCCGCTTATTGCGGGGGGGGCTTGACACTACCTTTCGCATCGGGAAAATAGGGAATAAAGTCGCTTAAAGCGATTTATTATTTGTCGGATACACTTCCCAAGGACATTGCCATGTCGCTGGAACCAATCTCGGGCGTGCCGTCGAACAATCTTGCTTCCAATCTCGGTAATTTGGCCCAGGCGGCGAGAAAAAAACAACTCAACGTCGCCCGCGGCATTCTAATCTTCGTCGGAATCGTGACGCTTGCGGTCAATGGGTTTTCTTTCGCCCACGCCAAGCAGGAGACCGAAGAAGTCGTCCAGCAGGAAATACGAGGCGTGCAAGCCCGTGGGCAGCAAGCCGACCCCGTCTCCGTGGAAAATGAGCGAAGTCGTATCCTCCGCTTCTGTCAGGCCATTTACGGATCTGCCATTGTTGTGGGCACGATTTTAATTGTTTTGGGCTTCTTGGTTCATCGCTTTCCCATCCCCGCGACGGTGCTTGGCTTGGTGTTGTATATTGGTGGCATCGCTGTTTTTGGATACATCGTTCCGGCAACATTAGCACAGGGCATCATCATCAGAATCATTATTGTAGTGGCCCTGATAAAATCGATCCAAGCGGCTGTCGCCTATCAAAAGGGGGTGGAAACGCCGCAGGTCGAGTCTAACCCCAAGACTTCGGCATGAACGCCCCGCTCCTTCCTGCCTGGCCGACGCCCGACGAAGACTCGACACGGGAGCAGCCGGTGGAATCGCCGGACGTCGTGGCGTGTTGGCGATGCGGCAAGGAAGTTTTGGCGGCCACTCCGCGATGTCCGTATTGCGCGGCGCCGCTGACGCAAGAGCCGGTTTCGCATCGGGAAGAAACGGCGGCATCGGACGACGACGCCAAAACGCTGACGCGCCTGTTGGTTTTTTTCTGCGCGATGCTGGGCATCTCGCTTTTCGCCGGAGCGGTCCGACATTTCGAGGCCGCGCTGGCCCCGCACCATCCGCTGCAATCGGAAGAACTGCTCCTGCAAGTCTTTGGGCTTGAGGCCATCGACACCGTGTTGGTTTTGGCGGCTTGGGCGTGGGTCGGAATGCGGCGGCGCGAGCCGCATCATTCGTGGTTCCGCCGCGTTTCCGTCTGGACGCTCTCGTTGCCCGCCCTGGCGCTAACGCTGGTCCTCAATGTTTGTTACCACCGATGCTTGCTGCAATGGCTGACGGCTGCTCCCCATAAAATGATCTGGTTCCAAGACCGGTCGCTGGTAGCGGCATGGTCGATGGCCATCTGTTTTCAGCCGGCGGTGATCGAAGAACTTTTCTTCCGCTATCTGATGTTCGGGGCATTGCGTTCCGTCATGGGCGGGCACACGGTCGTTTGGGTCACGGCGGCGATGTTCGCCTTAGCGCATATCGGCGTGCCGCTGAGTATGCCCGTGCTGTTCGTCTTGGGCATCCTCTTGGGCTACGCCCGGCTGGCGAGCGGCGGCATTTATCTCCCGATGGCTTTGCATTTTGTTCATAACGCGATCGTGATGGCGCTCAACGCGAACATTTTTTAGCGAAGCGGTGAATCGTGGAAATTTATTCTCTGCGGCGATTTCCGATTGGAGCGGTCTTTTGGGGCGGCGTGGCGATCGTGTTCCTGGCGATTGGCCTGGCGGCACAAAATCCGCATCCGGCCATTTTCGCTCTTGCGCCCGCCATGCTGGCCTTGGGGTTGCTCCTGGCGCGTCCGCGGAAATTTTGCGCCCGACTGACCGACGAAGGTTTGGAGGTGGAAAATCCGCCCCTGACGATTCCGTATGCCGACATCGAGGGTGTGACCATCAACGGCGTCAGCATGGACCCGAACCAAGCGAAATCGAAAAAAAGTTCGTTGGTGGTGACGCACCGCCATGGCGTTTTGGATATTCCCGCCGCGCTGAATGTTCCGAGTTTCAAGGTGTATCAAGCCATTCTCGCCATGCTGCCGCCGACCGGCGACTGCCGCCTAAGCGCCGAGTTAATGGAACATTTTCAGAAAGAAACGGCGATGTTCGGGCCGGAACGGGTTCACGCTTTCCGGCAGCGGGACGTCCTCCAACGACGTTCTCCCATGCGGCGAGGCACAATGTGCGCGGCCATGTTGCTGGCGTGCGGCGTCCTTTGGTGCTTTGTCCCCGTTGTTTTTGGGCCACAGCGTCACGCCGAAGCTTTTCAAGCGTGGATTGGTTGCGGAATCCTGCTGGCGGTTTTCAGCTTTTTGTTTTGGTTCCTGTTTCGCACTAGGCAGCGGTCGCTTGGCGGCGGCCGCCTTTTCCGAAACGGGGAATTGGTCATCAGTCCGACGGGCATCGCCTTGAAACAAGGCGACATGCAAGGGCTTTTACGCTTGGAAGAAGTACGCGACGTTCGGAACCAAAAACATCGCCTTTTTATGCTCAGCAGCAACGCGCCGGTCGGCAGCATCCAGATTTTCATTGCCGGCGCCAGCATCCCCATCCCCGACGTTTACGATCGCCCCATCGCCGCGATCGAACAATGGATTCGACGCTATTGGAAAAAATAGCGACGTTTTTTGTAAAAGCGACATAATTGTGCGTTGAAGCTTTTTGAAGTACAATAGACGGTAGAATGGGTAGCCGAGAAAAACTATTGTCCGAGATTTGCGACGGCCGAAGCGACGCCAATATCGCGTTTGCGGATTTATACAACCTGCTCCTTCATCTTGGCTTTGAACTTCGTACCCGGGGCAGTCATCACTTGTTTCGCAAAAACGGTATTGCAGAGAAAGTCAATCTTCAAAAAGATGGAAGCAAGGCCAAGCCTTATCAAGTTCGGCAAGTTCGCAACGTGATATTGCAATACAAGTTGGGGGAGATTTAGTAATGGACAAATACGAAATCATCATTTTTTGGAGCGATGAAGATCAAGCGTTCGTCGCCGAAGTGCCCGAGCTTCCCGGCTGCATGGCGCATGGAAGCACTCACGAAGAAGCTCTCGTGAACGCCAAAACGGCCATGCAACTTTGGCTGGCCACGGCCCGCGAGTTCGGCGATCCAATTCCCGAACCCAAGGGGCGGCGGTTGGTTTTCGCGTGACCTTCCGTTGCCATGTGGAGAATGGTATGAATAAGGACACTCCTTCCGATACACCGGTTGTCGCCTCGCCACGACGTTGGTTTTATGTAGCGGCGTTGGTTTTGATGCTTGCCGGCGCGGCGGCCGCGTTCGTCCAAAAGGGACGCGAGAGTGCCGCTGCCCAAACCACGGCGCGACGAGTCGCCTCCGGCGTCCAGCAGACG
This sequence comes from uncultured Planctomycetaceae bacterium, assembly GCA_964635765.1. GTDB lineage: Bacteria > Planctomycetota > Planctomycetia > Pirellulales > Thermoguttaceae. The sequence goes on from CAZWNM010000117.1 coordinate 4,764, forward strand.
GACGCAGACCGCAATACGGTGGGACGGATTATTGAAGACGCCCATTGTTGGGCTCACGTGAGTTTTGCGGCGGTTTTCTCGGCGATTGTGTCGTGGGGCGTCGCTGTCGTGCGGCGCGAAAAACTCCGCTGGGCGTGGGCCGGAATCGTCGTGCTTTTCGCGTTCTACTTCCTGCTGGAACTAATCATCGTGTGACACCAAGCACGCGTCCCGACTCCAAGTTTCCAATTCCCCATCTCCAGCCTCCTGCCTATGCCGCGATCTTGATCGGGCCGGCGCTGGACAACATGATGGAAAACGAAAATCCTTACGCATCGCCCCGCGTTCCATGTCCGCCAAAAACGGAAGCGGTCGTTTATTCTTCCCGATGGCGTGCGACGCGAGCTGATGCGTGGCACGGTGCGAAATTCGGCGGCAAGTGGATGTTTTTGGTAATCAGCTCGCTTTTCGCATTCTCATTCGCCTCGTTTATTGCCGGAGTACTCTACCTGTGGTTATGGAAAGGCACGCCTCTGTCATTGATCCTCAAAGGCATTGATCTTCTTGAGGTATTTGGTATGCCGCTAATCTGTATCCTTTGGATGACTTTGGTCACCGCCGCAATTAGCGCCGCGATCATGGGCGCGGGAGCGGCTATTTCCTGGCGAAAACCATCGTCTGGCGAAGATACTCATTCTGCAACCGAACAATCATGACGGAATCACCGTGTTTTCCCAGTCTTCCCTCTCACGCCGCGACTTTGATCGGCCCGGCAGGACAGCGCAACCGGAACAGGCCGAATAGTTCGTCTTGCGTCAGGCCGAGCTTGCGGCGGCGTTCCGCACCGGAGAAGATAATGTCGATTAACTCGCGTTTTTCTTGCAACACCCGATCGATGCGTTCCTCGATCGTATCGACCATCAAGAATCGCGTGACGTTCACCGGGCCGTCGACGCCGATGCGATGCGCGCGGTTGATCGCTTGGTCCTCGACGGCCGGATTCCACCAACGGTCGAACAAAAAAACGTAGTTGACGAACTGGAGATTTAAGCCCACGCCGCCGGCGCCGTAGCTCATCAGCAAAACGTGCCGGTCGCGGTCCTCGCGGAATCGCTGGATCACGCCGTCTCGTTTCGCCGACGGGATACGGCCGTGATATTCCAGCGGGCCGAACCGTTCGAGCCGCTCGGCCATTTTTTTCAGCGTGCCGACCCATTGGCTGAACACAATCGCCTTCCGACCGCTTTCGGCGATTTCTTCGAGGTCGGCCTCCATGCGGTCCAGCTTCACGCTCGTGTTGGTCAGCGGATCGAAGTTGCAAATCTGCTTGAGCCGCAACACCAACTCGAACACGTGCCGGATGGTCGCCGCATCGCCCAACTCGGTCAAATGCACGACGCCTTCCTCCTCGGCCAGCCGATAGCTTTCGCGCTGTTCCGGGGCAAGCTCGAGCGGCTCGTCGTGAATCAGCTTGGGTGGCAGGTCTTTCAGCACTTGATCCTTCGTGCGGCGAAGCACGTAATCGCCGATCGACCGGCCGATGCTGCGGGGCTTCATTTCCGGCGAGAGGAAGCCGGGCGCCACGAACTCGAAAATGCCCAACAGGTCGTCCGCGCTGTTTTCGACGGGCGTGCCGGTCAATGCCCAATTGCGCCGGCGGGAAATCGAACGCACCACTTCGCTCGTCGAGCTGTCACGGTTTTTGATGCGCTGCGATTCGTCGAGCACGACCAAATCGAAATGTAAATCGGCCAGCGATTCCCG
>CAZWNM010000118.1:0-6465 GCA_964635765.1 uncultured Planctomycetaceae bacterium
GCCCAAGCGCGGCTTCGCCAATCGCAACACGCGGGTGTAGCCGCCGTCGCGGTCAGCGAAACGGGGAGCGATATCGTCGAAAAGAATCCGAACCGCTTGCTTGTCGCCCAGCAGCCGCAACGCGCGGCGGCGGGCGTTGACCACCGGGGCGATCGTCTTGTTCCACTCGACCCAACGCTCGCTCTTGCGCCACGCAATCCACTGGTCGCTGTGCCGCTCGGCGTTCGGCTCCAATTGGTCGGCCGCTTCCTGATTTTTCAAGACGCGGCGGGCGATCGTGATGCACCGCTCGACCACCGGGCGAACTTCCTTCGCCTTCTCGATCGTCGTGATGATCCGACCCTTGACCTTCGGAGCGTTGTCGTCGTCCGTGGCGTCGCGCTCCGTCAGGAACAACGCGGTCGCCAAACTGCGCAGCAAGGCTCGCTGATGACTGGGAATGCGGCCGAGCTTTCGGCCTTTTCGTCGATGTCGCATGATCGTGCCGTTTCGTACAACTTAAATATCGTGATTACACTTATGACACAACAACCGGCTCCGGCGGCAGCCGCATTCCAAGCCGAAGGCCGATGTCGGCGAGCTTTTCTCGCACTTCGGCCAACGTCGTTTCGCCGAAATTACGGACTTCCAACAATTGCTCCTCGCTGCGGGAGACAAGGTCGCGGACCGTCGTGATGTTTTCCGATTCGAGGCAGTTGGTCGCTCGAACCGACAATTCCAACTCCGCCAGACTCATCGACAGCTTCGCCTCGGTGGCTTGATCCACGCCCGGCGCGCCGGCCGCGCGCGCTTCGCTGTGAACCAGCGGACCCAACTCGCTGTATTGAACGAACGGGTTCAAGTGCTTGCGGAGAATCTTCGCCGACTCGACCAACGCCAACTCGGGCGTCACCGAGCCGTTCGTCCAAATCTCGATCGTCAATTTGTCGTAGTTCGTTTTCTGGCCGACGCGGGTTTCTTCCACCTCGTATCGGACGCGAACCACGGGACTGAACGCGGCGTCGACCGGAATAATGCCGATCTCTTGCGACTGCGGCGTGTGCTCCGTCGCCGGCACGTAGCCGCGGCCGTTCTCGACCACCATCTCCAGCACAAACGGCACGTCTTCCGTCAGCGTGGCGATGACCAGGTCTTTGTTGATGATATCGAGCTGATCGTCGGTGCGAACGTCGGCGCCGGTCACCGGGCCCTTTTGGTTCTTTTCGATCCGCACGACGCGCGTCTGATCGCTGTGGTTTTTTACCACCAACGACTTTACGTTCAGAACGATTTCGGTCACGTCCTCGATGACGCCCGGCAATGAACTGAACTCGTGCTGGGCGCCGTGCAACTTAATTTGGGTCACGGCGCTGCCTTCGAGGCTCGAAAGCAGGACGCGGCGAAGGCTGTTGCCAACCGTCACGCCGAAACCTCGCTCGAACGGTTCCGCGACAAACTTGCCGTAGGTGGCCGAAAGGGTCGATCGCTCGGCCGTTACCAGGCTGGGCAACTCAAGACCACGCCATCGAATACGCATGGGAAAGCTCCAATGACAAACTGACTCAAGGGGGTGGCTACTTGGAACACAGTTCGACGATCAACTGCGGCTGCACCGGAATCGATGCGTCGGCCGCCTCGGGCAGCCGAAGCACGTGGCCTTCCGGCTGCGGTCCGTCGATCCGATTCAAAAACTCCGGAACGTCGCGGGTTTGTTCGGCCAGCACTGCTTGCACCAACTGCAAGCTCTTCGGCCGATTCTTGATCCGAATTACGTCGCCGGGCCGAGTCGAATAACTCGGAATATCGACGCGGCGGCCGTTGACCAACACATGGCCGTGGGCGACCAACAGACGGGATTGCGCCCGCGAACTGCCGAAACCAAGGCGATAGATAATGTTGTCCAACCGGCGTTCCAGCAGGCTCATCAGGGCCTCGCCGGTGTTGCCCTTGCCCTTTTGGGCCTCGGCGAACATCTTACGGAACTGCTTTTCCAACAGGCCGTAGTGGCGTTTTACCTTCTGCTTTTCGCGCAGATGGACGCCGTAATCGGTTTGCTTACTGCGGTGCATTTTAGTCAGCATGCCCGGCGGCGACTCACGCCGCTCGAACGCGCATTTCGGCGTATCGCAACGCGTGCCCTTCAGGAACAACTTCGCCCCCTCGCGACGGCACAAGCGGCATACCGGTGAATGTTGACGAGCCATACGAAATCATGCTCCCAAAAACCGGGAAGTCGCAAAAAAGGGGCTAGGGGCTAAAGGCTAGGGGCTAGAGGAAAAGCACTCTCGCCAACCCTCGCCATGTTTCGCCGCCCAAACACCAAATTTCACAACCTCCCAAAACTATGTTCCCGCAATCGGCTAGCTCTAGTCCCTAATCCCTAGTCCGTAGCCCCTAATTTTTTACACGCGACGTCGCTTTTTCGGACGGCAACCGTTGTGGGGCAACGGAGTGACGTCTTCGATCGACTTGATTTTCAATCCGGCCGCCTGGAGCGACGTAATGGCGCTTTCGCGTCCGCTGCCGGGGCCTTTCACCAACACGTCCACTTCCTTCATGCCGAACTTCACGGCCTTTTCGGCCGCCTGTTGCGCCGACATCTGGCCGGCGAACGGCGTGCTTTTGCGGCTGCCCTTGAAGCCCGACGTGCCCGCGCTTGCCCAGCAAAGCACTTCGCCTTTGGTGTCCGTAATGGTGATAATCGTATTATTGAACGTCGCCTTGACGTGGACCACGCCCACCGTCACGTTGCGGCGCACTTTTTTGCGACCCGACGAGGTCGTTGTCGCTGCTGCTGTTGTTGTCTTGGCCACCGAATAAAACTCCCAATTTTAGTTATCAGTTATCAGTTTTCAGTTATCAGTTCTCGGCGATGCGTCTTCAGATTCATTGCAAAAAATAAAAACGGACGACTGATAACCGACGACTTCAAACTAACGCAAGTCCTTCACACCCTTCTTGCCGGCAACCGTCTTCTTCGGACCTTTTCGCGTTCGGGCATTGGTCCGGGTGCGCTGGCCGCGAACCGGAAGACCGCGGCGATGCCGTATGCCGCGATAGCAACCGATGTCTTTCAGCCGCGCGATGTTCTGATTGCGCTGACGGCGCAATTGACCCTCGACCACGTAATCCTTGTCCAAAAGCGCCGCCAATCGCGCCAACTCGTCCTCGTGCAACTCGCGGGCGTGCGCCTGCGGATTGACGCCGGCCTTGTGGCAAAGATCGCGGGCGATCTTCGGCCCAACGCCATAAAGGTACGTCAGCGAAATCACCGTGGGGCGATCGTTCGGAATGTCAACACCCATCAGACGCGGCATACTCTTTTACTCCTGCTATCTTAAATCTCAACCCTGGCGCTGCTTGTGCCGCGGGTTGCTGCATACGACAAAAATCACCCCCCGGCGACGGACGATCTTGCAGCTTTCACAAATTCGCTTCACACTGGCACGAACTTTCATGGCAACACACGCTAGCTAAGTTGCTGATATGGGGCAAAGTACCTCAGTATAAACATTCGCCCGTGAATTCCACAAGGCCCTCTAGGGGAAAATTCTCGACAGAATTATCCCCTCCGCTCCCACTCCAAGTGGTACGGCTCTTTTTTTTCGCTAACAAACCAATCGCACCCCACTAAAAGGGGTGAAAGGAGAAAAAACATCAACAATCGCTCTCGTTCCACCGGCGTAAACGCCTGGGCCAGAGAAAATGCGCGAAATAGGCGACTTCTCTCACCAGCTCTCGCCGTTCGGCCCGGCCGTGAGGACTTGAGGACCGTTTTCAGTAATGGCAATCGTGTGCTCAAAATGGGCGCTCGGGCGTCCGTCGGCGGTCACTTGCGTCCAATAATCGCTCTTGGCGCGAACCCGCTTCGTGCCCATGTTCACCATCGGCTCCACGGCAATAATCAAGCCGGGCACCAGCTTGAAATCGCCGCCGCCGCGTCGAAGCCGGCTGTTGACGAAGTTCGGCACCTGCGGGTCTTCGTGCATCTCGCGGCCGATCCCGTGCCCGACGAAATCTTCGACGACCGAAAACTTGTGCCGCTTGACGTACGCCTCCATTTCGCCGGCCACTTGGCTCCAACGCGAACATTTTTTCAACAACACGATGGCAAGGCTCAACGTGTTTTTCGTGACATCGAGCAGGCAACGAACGTCGGGGGCAATTCGGCCGACGGCGTATGTCGCCGCCGCGTCGCCGCACCAACCGTTCAGCTTGCAGCCCGTGTCGATGCTGACAATATCTCCTTCCACCAATTTCCGCGAACTGGGTATCCCGTGAACTACTTCTTCGTTGACCGAGATGCACGTCGTCGCGGGGAACGGCACTTTGCCTCGCACGCCCTTGAACAGCGGCACGGCGTGATGTTCCGCGAAAAAGCGATCGATCACCGCGTCGATTTCCGCCGTCGTCACGCCCGGCCGAATCGCCGCCGCCGCCATAGCGTGCGCCTGCCAGACTAAAAGTCCGGCTTTTCGCATTTCGGCGATTTCCCGCAGCGAACGTAATATCTCCACAACTAGTCCCTAATTCTTGATTCCGTCCAGTATTTTCTTGGCTCGCTCGAAAATCTCGTCCACCGTGCCGAGGCCGTTGATGCTCTTCAATGAACCGCGACGGCCATAGTATTCCAGCAGCGGCTCCGTCTGCTTGCGATAGGCCGCTAAACGCTGGCGAATCACGTCGGGCGTATCGTCGGCGCGGCCGCGGCCGGCAAGACGCTGGAACAATTCGTCCTCGGGCACTTGCAACTCCAAAACCACGTCGAGCGGCGTCTTCTTTTTCGCCAACATCGAGTCGAGCGATTCAGCCTGCGCGATGGTTCGCGGAAAGCCGTCGAGAAGATAGCCCTTCTCGCAGTCGGGCGACTTCAAACGCTCGGCAATGATCGCCACGATGATGTCGTCCGGCACTAGCGCGCCGGACGCCATGAACGTTTCGGCTTTCAGGCCGACTTCCGTTTTGGCGTCTCGCGCCGCCCGGAGCATGGCGCCCGTCGAAAGGTGGGCCATTTTATAAGTTTCGACCAACCGTTCGGCTTGCGTGCCCTTGCCCGCCCCCGGCGGCCCGATGAATACCATTCGCATAGCGGCTACATTCTAAGTGTTGGGATAGGGATTAGGGATTGGAAATGCGAAATGCGTTATTAGTTTTGCGTTTTCTTCTCGTCCCCCGTTCCTCGTCCCACGCCCCTCTTCTATCCTTTTTCCAAAAGTCCCTTATAGTTTCGCATCACCAAATGGCCGTCGATTTTTTGGACCAGATCGAGGGCGACGCTGACGGCGATCAGCAGGCTCGTGCCGCCGTAAAAGGCGGCCAATTGATACTTAACGCCTGCCGCTGAGGAAACAACCGTCGGAATAATGGCGACGACGGCAAGGAATCCGGCGCCGACGTAGGTGATTCGCACCATGACTTTTTCCAGGTAGTCGGCCGTGCGGCGGCCTGGCCGGTAGCCGGGAATGAACGTGCCGCTGTCTTTCAGGTTGTCCGCCATGTCTTTCGGATTGAACGAAATAGCAGTCCAAAAATAGCAGAAGAAGTAAATCAGCAGGATGTAGCAGATGTTGTACGTCCAGGAGTCGCCGCGTTGAAACGCGTCCGCAAGCGTCTTCAAACGGGGATAATAAGAATTACTCAAATACGAAAGCATTAGCTGCGGGAACATCAGCAAGCTGCTGGCGAAAATGATGGGCATGACGCCGGCCTGATTGACCCGAAGCGGCAGGAATTGCCGCGTGCCGCCGTAGACCCTGCGGCCTCGCACGTGTTTGGCGCTTTGCGTCGGGATACAGCGTTGGCCGCGCGTGATCAACACGACGCCGAACACTACAGCGACGAACAACACGGCCAGAATGAGCAGGGTTTCCGGCCCGACCTTGCCGCCTTCGCCGCCTAGCCCGATGCCCTTTTCCGCGATCGGCTTAATTAGGTCTTGGTAGCCGGCCGGCAACATGCGTGCCAAAATGCCCGCCATAATCAGCAAGCTGATGCCGTTGCCGATGCCGTATTCGTCGATCTGCTCGCCGAGCCACATCAGAAAAATGGTGCCGGCGGTCATCGTCATGACGGCGGCGAATTGCCACATAAACGGCACCGTGCCGCCGCTGTTGAGAAACGCCGGATGTATCCAGCCCGACTGAATCAGCCACCTCACATAGACCCAACTTTGCCCGATGCATAAGACGACGGTTGCATAGCGGGTGTATTCGTTGATTTTTTTGCGGCCGCTTTCGCCTTCTTTTTGGAGTTTTTCCAACGGCGCCCAAACGCTGCCCAAAAGCTGGAAGATAATCGACGCCGAGATGTAGGGCATGATGCCGAGGCCGAAGATCGTCGCTTGGCTCAAATTCGTTGCGCTGAAGACGGCCATTTGCTCGAAAACCGAGCCAATGCCGCTTGAACTCCGGGTGAGATTCTCGTGCATCCGGGCGGAATCGATCACCGGCAGCGGAATCATCCATCCGATGCGATAGATCGCCAGCA
>CAZWNM010000119.1:0-6453 GCA_964635765.1 uncultured Planctomycetaceae bacterium
TCCCTTGCAAGGCGATTTGCAGCGCCAACGTGCCGTTGTTGAACAAGCAAAGGTTGTCGGTTTCGAAGTAATTGCTTAGCTCCCGCGTGTATCGGGCGAGCACCGGCCCGTTGTTGGTCAACCAGGCGTTTTTCCAAATCTCTTCCAATCCCTTGCAAAATTCCTCCAGCGGCGGCAGGAACGGACGCGTTACATAGATCGGTTTTTCAAATGGTTGAATCATGATTCGGTTTTTCAATGCGGCCGGCCGCGCGGCGGTTGATCTTGGACCGGAATGCCGAGCCGCTTGCGAACAGGATCAAACGATTTCGTCATTGCACGACCCGACGTTGCATGGTCTTCCAATTTTTGCTGTTGTGCGGAACCGCGTCATTCGACGATATTTCTTTGGGGCGAATCCGCCAGAGCTTTCCCTCGAATTGAAACACCTGCGAGAACGCAATCGGACAAAGTCGCAGTTCGGCGAGCATTTCTCTCCGGTTCGGCGAAAACTTTTCGACCGCCTTATCGCCGAGATTGCCTCGCGGCTCGCCCTCGAAGATGTTGAGCGTGATCAGCAACTGTCCCTCGCGGTCGCCGGCGTCGTCGATCCAATCGTTCATCGGAGCGATAGCCCAGGAGGTGCACCATATCGGATGCAGCGAGTTTTCCAAAGCCAATTCGTGGCCCCAGGGGCCGACGAGGTACTCGCCCTTGCCGCCGTAGCTCGCCAGCAATCGCGACGTGTCGCGCAGCGTGGTCGTCTGCGTGCCGTACCAAACGGCGTCCAGCGTCAGGCTGACGGCGAAAAAGACCGCGAGCAATGCCGCCGTCGCAATTCTCGGCTTGCGGAGAATCCAAAGGACGACGGGCAACGCCACGCAACAAACCGCCGCGACGGCGTAACCCCACGCGGGAAAACTCAAGCCCACTCTCGCCAACCACCGCTGTTCAAAAAGCATGACGGCGTCGCGGGCATAGAGCGACCATGCGCAGACGGTCAACAAGCACGCCACTACTCTGACATCAAGCGGCGCCGCCAACATTCCGCTCGCGGCGCCCGTTCCTTTTTTGGAAAAGCATTCCCAAGCTCGAAACACAAAGCTCATGGCGAGGATGGCCAGCGGCACGAGAAACATGACGAAGCGGCGATCCATCTTTTCCGGCGAAAACACCAGCAGCGTCAAAGAACCGACCAGCCAGCACGCCGAGTAAAATTCGACCGTGGGCATGGATCGGATCGCCGCCGCGGCGCCTTGCTTGAACGCATTGGCGACGAAATCGAGCAACCACAGGAACGCGAGCATTCGCAAGATGGAAACGCCTGGAAAACTGAAAAACACGTTGCACAAGACATCGACGGGGCCGTGGATGATATCCCCCGATGCTAGCCCCTTGCTGACGTTGAGCTTTCCGATCGTTCGCGCGAAAAACGCGAACTGCTCGTAGTTCAGCATCGCCAGCGTCAAAAGAACAGACCCGAACGCAACGACGGCGCCGAGAAAAATCATGAGCCGGCGGCGGTCGATATTTTTCCGAAGCAGATACTCGCCCGCCACGAACAGGACGATGGGCAACGAGAAGAAGATCGACGAAAGCTTGGTCGCCATCGCCGCCATGAGACATCCGGCCGACAGCGCCATCCAACGGGAATTGCCTCGCTTTGCGAGTTCCCAAAAATAAAGCACCGCGGTCAGGAAACAGGCTTCCATCAGGATGGGCGTCGACCATTTGGCGTACATCAGCATTTCATGCGACAGGCCCAGCGCGGCGGCGGCCACCAACGCCTTGCCGGCCGAGAAGTTCGCTCGCATGAGCCGGTAAAACAACAACAAAATCAGCCATGAACTGACGAGCGAGACGATGCGGGCCGTGACCAGGCTCGTGCCGAACAGCGAGAAAACGCCGTATTGAACCGCGGTAAACAGGGGCGCCCCCACCAGGGCCATGTTGAGTTCGTCGGGCAACAACGTGTGGAACAGCGACATTCCGCGCGCGTTGTGTTGCCAATAGCCTTCATCGCCGACATCGCTGATTCGCTTCATCGGCGAGGGATCGCCGTCCAGGTGAATCGCTTGGAACGCGAAAATCCCAAGAAACGCCGCGATGACAAGCCACCGCGTTACAATCGTTTTGGAGTCGCTGGACATGATCGTCGAAGTCGTCCGCTATGCAGTCTCTTTCTGCTTCGCCTCGTGATAATCCTGCTCGGTGTTCACTTCCCAGAGGTTCGCTTTGTCGGTGCGGCCGGCGACGATGTTGTCGACCGCCGTCATCGCGGTCAACATCGAATGATCTTGGTTGTTGTACTTGTGCATGCCATTCCGGCCGACCAGAAACAAGTTGGCGAACCGATCGACGTACTGGCGTATCTCGCCGAAACGGTCGTACGTGCCGAAATACGCCGGATACGTTTTTGGCATGTGAATCACCGTCGCATCCAAAACATCGGCCGCGTCGATAATGCCGATCTTCGCCAATTCGCCCTTCGCCAGCGCGATCATCTCGGCGTCGGGCAGCCGCCACACCGCGTCGCGCTCGTAGCAGAAAAACTCCATGCCGATCCACGTGTGCGACGGGTCGGCCACCATGTACGGGCTCCAGTTGTTAAACAATTGCAGCCGGCCGACCGTCACGTCCGGCTCTTGGATGTAAATCCAATTGTCGGTGATCGGCCGAGGACCGTTCGGACCCGGCTCGCTGACCTTCAGCTTTTTCAGCAGCAGGCCGACCGTAATGAAATCGCGGTACACCAGTCCGTCGGTCACGTGTTGCACGTTGGCGGGAATGTCGGCGTCGAGCGACGCGATCAAATCCCGCACCGGCATGGTCGAAAACACGTAATCGGCCTCGAACGTTTGCATTTCGCCGGTTTTAAGATCGACGGCATCGACGGCCGCGACGCGGTCGCCGGCGGCGCGCAAACGCACGGCGCGATGTTTTTGCAACACACGGCCGCCGCGCTGGACGACTTCCTCGGCCACCGTTTCCCACATTTGGCCCGGCCCGAATTTCGGATACAAAAACTCCTCGATCAGCGAGGTTTCCGTGTCTTTCTGGCCGAGGTCTTTCTTCTTTTTTCGCTTAAAAAAACCGTTTATGAAATGGGCCAGGGCGGTGCGGATGGAAAGGCCCTTGATGCGCTGGGCGCCCCACTCGGCGCTGATGTTCGAGCAGTTTTCGCCCCAGACTTTTTCCGTGTACGACTTAAAAAACGTCCGATACAACTCGCGGCCGAACCGGCTGATGAAAAACTCTTCCAGGTTTTTCGGATTCTTCGAGGCCGCGAGCATCGCCCAGACGTAGCTCGTGCCCATCTTGAAAATGCGCACCGGCCCGAGGTTGGCGATCGTCGCGCCGCCAAACCGCAACGGATAATCGAAAAACCTCCGCAGAAAATAAATGCGGCTCCTGCGATGGCGAATGAGCATCACGCGATCGCTCGTTTTCGGGTCCGGCTGGTCGCCGTTGGAATGTTCGATCGGCATCCGCGCGCGCCACCAATCCATCACGCGGTCCGATTTCGAGAAGAATCGGTGCCCGCCGATGTCGATGCGATTGCCTTTGTAGTTGGCGGTGCGCGAGATTCCGCCGACGTAATCTTCCGTTTCGACGACGATGGGCGTGATGTCGGTTCTGGTCAGCAGTTCAAACGCGGCGGTAAGGCCCGCCGGGCCGGCCCCGATAATGATGGCTTGCTTGCCGCTCACGCGAGGAAATCCTCGTGATAGGTCGAACGCATTGTCACGGAGTCTCAGATGGATTGCGAGTTAGAAAAACCTAGTGCTCTGTCAATCGTGCAGTGGTAGGTTGGGGCGGCAGTTGTACTGCCGCCCCGTATCGCGTCCACTGGGGTGGCAGTACAACTGCCACCCCAACGAAATCCATCAATCCACGATTGGCACAGCACTAGCCTTGAGCTTCCGGAGGCTGTTAGCCTCCGGCTATTGACGCCATCATTCATCCATTTGGCAAACCATAAACGCATCGTTATGGAATATCGCCTTCCAGCGTACCTTTGCTGAAGTTCGTGATATCGTCGTAGGTTGCGCTTTGGTACGCTTGGCCGCTGTTTGTCGATGTTCCGCCGCTTGGATAATTAATTGGGCTGCTTAGGGCGCCGAACTTCGTATCCAAGCCGGCGGAGAAAATCTGATACGAAGTCGAATTGATCCAAACAAGGCTCGAAACCCGCGAGTCGATCGCCGGATAAACCTTGCCCTTAGGCGAATTGGTATCGCCCGAATCGGTGCAATTTTTGTTGCCGCCGCCGTAAGTATATGCGCCGTTATCCGCACGGAAGTAAACCAAAGCACCGGATGTTTTGTTGCCGATTGCTTGCCGCGGCCAGAAACAATACGACGACATGGTGGTTGTGCTTACCGTTCCATTCACGAGTTGACTGCTGTCGAATTCATAAAACGGCTTGATGCGGGCGGCACATTGCCCGGTTGCAGTGCCAGCTAATTGAAACGGATTGGTCTGATCAGCGGCAAAACCGCTTGGAACGCCGGTGACTGCGTCGGGCAATCCGCCGAGCCAAAATGCCAATGCGTTTTGAGGATTCAAATTGTAGTTTTGCAGATAGCCAGGCAAACTCGAGCCGGTCCATTGCGGAAACGCCCTGCGAACATGTTGCAAGGTAACGTTATCGTCGGTTCCATCGGGCGGATACTCGCCGAACTTTTCTTTATAGGCCTTCAATGCCGCGTCGAGTTGGCCGATTTCCATCCGGATGGCGGCGTTTTTGCCGTGAATCAACGCTTTATAGGCCACGACCGCGCCGAGGCTCGACAGGATGGCGATAATCGCCATCACGACGAGCAACTCGACCAAGGTGAAACCGCGAGATGAAAGACTGGGAGATTGGGAGACTGGGAGACTGAGAGACATGGAAGCCGCTTGCGGCTTTGCTCGAAACTGACCACTGACCACTGACCACTGACCACTAATTTTCATATTGCTACCCTCGGGCAGGTTTTCTGCCGCGTCACGCCAAGTCGAATGCCCTTCTCGCACGCCCTTTTGACAGGTGGTTTTGCGCCCACCCGGCCCGCGATTCAACATAGCAGAATTCGTCAAAAACGGCAAGCCCTTGGCAATGTTCGTCGATGTTGATTGTTCGGCGCCGGTCATTAGTTTTCTGCGATCCAAGTGCGAAACGTCATCAAAATGGCGTCGGCCAAGCCGAGGGCGACCTCGGAATCGGCGGCAAAATAGGTTTTTTCCGGCGTCAGGTCCGGCAGGCCGTTGGGGTAGCGGGTGGGAATATAAAAGCGGTCCAATACTGCGGCTTTTTTCGCCAAATCATCGGCATCGTCCAAATCCGCACGCCGTGGAAATTCTTCGATCAATGCCTGAATGGAATGGCCCCAAGGGTCCGATCCAATCGAATACCACATTGCCTTGGCGGCTTTTTCGGCGCATTGCTGCGACGAAAAGCAAGCGTGCGCGTGATAACCGGCGGCAGCCAGCGTGCGAGCGACATCGAGGTCGACCGTTGCCGTTTCGAGCCAGCGCTGGGCTTCGCGATGATCGTTATGTTGACTCATAAATCACTTGCCCTTCTCGCAGTGCGGCCGCAATAAACCGCCGATGCTTGATTGCTTCGAGTTCTTGCGGCGTATAGATCAACGCATCGACGGGTCTTGCCATGTCCCGATTCATCTCATAAAAGATTCCTTCGTATCGGTCCAAAAAACGTTTTTTCGTATCCTGCACGAGGATCAAGTCCACGTCGCTGTGCGGCGACGGCTCGCCGCGAGCCACGGAGCCGAACACCACGGCCTTCAGGATGCCGTAACGGCGAAACACCGGCGTCAGGCATTCGCTTACGCGATCGACCGTCAAGTTCTCGACGTTCGCCGTTGCGGAATTCATGGTTACCCTATCAGGAACTTTCGGATGCACTCGACGACCCATTCGGCCTGGGCGTCGGACAATTCGGAGTAGATCGGCAGGGCGATGGTTTCGTTGGCTGCGCGCTCGCTCTCGGGAAAATCGCCGGTTTTGTGTCCGAGGTTCGCAAAACACTGCTGTTGGTGCAACGAAAGCGGATAATAGACCTCGACGCCGATCTTTTGCTCCCGCAGGTACGCCAGCACCGCGTCGCGCTGCGGCACGCGAACGACAAACTGATTATAAATATGCCGATTGCCGGGCGTTTCATACGGCAGCCGCACCAGATCGTTTTTGAGCAATCCGGCGGCCTCGAACAGGCGGCGGTAGCGGGCGGCGTTCGATTGCCGGCCGGCCGTCCATCGGTCCAAATATCGCAGCTTCACGGTGACGATGACCGCCTGGATCGCGTCGAAACGGAAATTGCCGCCGACCAGGCCGTAATAATACTTTGGCTTCATACCGTGGTTGCGCAGCATTTGCAGGCGGTCGGCCACGGACGGGTCGGAAGTGGTGACCAATCCGCCGTCGCCGGCCGCACCCAGGTTTTTCGAGGGGAAGAAGCTGAAGCAGCCG
>CAZWNM010000120.1:0-6443 GCA_964635765.1 uncultured Planctomycetaceae bacterium
CTCGAAGACGCCTCGGAAGCCGAAGCCAAGGCGATGTTTTTGTCGGCCGATCCGCTGGGCGATCAGGTCGATGTCTTGAAAATCGTCTGGACGATCAAGGACGCCGAGCGCGCGCAAGAGGCGTTACTTTCGTCGGCGCAATGGCGCACGGTTCCGTTCGATCCGGCGATGTTTCGCGACGGCGAAAATCCGCCGCCGAAGGCCGCATTCATGCTACTGGATCGCCCCATGCCAAGCTCGCCCGATGGCCCTGGCTCGCCCAATAGCCTGACGCGCGAAACCATTCCGTGCATGGTCGGTCAAGCGTTGTTGTACGGCCGGCAAACCGACCGCGAGGCTCGCTTGGAAGTGATGGGCGTGGCCGCCGACGATCTGGACGCCGCCGGCCGCTTGGTCCACGCCGCCGCCGGCGAATATGTCGAGCCGGAACCGAAAAAAGAAGTCGTCAGCCATTGGTCGGCCAGTCAGCAGGCGCTGTTGCCCACGTGGCAGCCGCCGCGCGGCGCGTCGCCCGAGACACTCGAGACCATGATGGCCGAATACACCCGCGATACGATTCTCAATCGTTGGCCGGATCGAAAACTCGGCGTTCTCGGCGATCGTTCGCCGCGTGAGGCCGCGGCCGACCCGGCTTGCCGCGCGCGATTGATGGCCGCCGTCTTGGTGTTGCAATCTTGGGCTGAAAACTTGCCAGGCGTCCCCGATTTCAACGAACTCCGCGCGACGCTCGGCTTGCCGACGCTCGGCGTGATTCAACTTTACGCCGAGCGTGCGATTTGGGAATTGCCGATCGCGCGGCTCGCCCGATTGAGCGCCGAAGGCTTGTCGGATCAGTCGCTCGCGGCTGCGTATCATCGCGCCGCGGCGTTCGCCGTTCATGCGGCGGCGCAGAAGTTCGCCAAGGCGGTCGTCGAGCGTTCGACGTTCGCCGACGTGGAAACGCGCATGGCCGCCTACGCGACGCTGGTTCGCACGGAACGCGATGTTGCGAAGGCGTTGGATTATGTGTCGCAAGCCCGCCGCGCGATGGACGACCTAAAAGTGTCACACGCCTCTTGGGATTTGATGGAGCTTTCGCTCTGCTTCGCCGCGCGCGACATGCAAAATGCGATGCGGCTGATCGAACACATTCAGCGGCAGCATTTGGAAGAGCCGGGCGTGGGCGAGGCGTTGACGCGGCTGTTGATCAGCGTCGGCCTCTTGCGTCCCGACGGCACGCCGGCCTATGGCCCCGCTGCCGGCGGCCCAACATCGCCCATGCCTGCCGCGGAGCCGGCCGCCGCCGGCGGACTCTGGACGCCCGACAGCGGTTCCCCCCCCGGCCCCGCCGCCGGCGGAAAGCTTTGGACGCCGGATTAGGGAAAAGTGGTCAGTTATCAGTAGTCAGTTTTCAGTTTAGAGATTATGAGTTTGGCAGTTTTCCATCGACCGTTTTTGGGGGTCATAAACTATGAGGATAGCCCGCTTAATCATCGGTAATGTTTGGCTGATGGCAGCTCTGGTTATGGTGCTTGGAAAGACTGATACCGGAAATGGCGAGATATGTACGTTTTTCAATATCGGCGGATGGCACTATGCGGCCACGTACATCTGGATGATAGTGCTGTGTGTATTCGTCGCTATTCTGAATTTCGGATTGTCGTGGAAAAAGGAAGAAGGCGAAGAAAACAAGTGACGGCCGCGAACGGCGACTTTTCTCAAGCCCAGGCGTTTGCGCCTTGTTGTCCACTGCCCACTGCCCACTGACCACCAACTCCCTAGCCGGTCGGGTGGATTGTTAAAAAAGCATTTTGGGCTTACAATTTCAGTATGAGCCAACTTCATGAGGAATGCGGTGTCGCCGCCCTGTATCACCTGCCGGGCCGGGGCGTAAGCCCCCTCTGTCCCGAGCAAGGGCCCGAGGAAATTTCACGCCTTCTGCCGCGGATGTTGCTGGACATCCAAAATCGCGGCCAATTGGCGGCCGGAATCACCACCTATAACCCCAATCGCAACCAGTTGATCGATACCTACAAGGATATCGGCGGCGTGAGCGAGGTGTTTCGGCTGGGCCATCGCGGTAAATTCGAGAGCCTGATGGAGGATTACGCCGGCCGGGCGGCCATCGGCCACGTGCGCTACGCCACCTGCGGCCAGGACGACCGCAGCTACGCCCAGCCGTTCGAGCGGCACCACATCAAAAAACACAAGTGGTTCAGCTTCGCGTTCAACGGCCAATTGGCCAACTATCCCGACCTCCGCGAGGAACTGCTCGACGACGACGACAATTATCTGGCGCGCGAATCGGACACCGAAGTGTTGATGCATCAGATTTGCGCGGCGCTGTCGAAAGACCGGCATCCGCCGCTGATCGACGTTTGCCGCCATTTCGCGCGGAAGTTCGACGGCGCGTACAGCATCGTGTTTCTCGACGCCTTGGGCAACATGATGGTCGCCCGCGACCCACTGGGCATCAAGCCGCTGAGCTACGCGATCGAAGGTCCGTTGTTTGCCGCCGCCAGCGAAAACGTG
This sequence comes from uncultured Planctomycetaceae bacterium, assembly GCA_964635765.1. Taxonomy (GTDB): domain Bacteria; phylum Planctomycetota; class Planctomycetia; order Pirellulales; family Thermoguttaceae. Next base: position 2,512 of record CAZWNM010000120.1, read on the forward strand.
GCGCTGTTGAACTTGGGCATCGCGGCCGAAAACATCAAGTCGGTTCCGCCGGGCCATGCGATCGTCATCAGCGACGGCCAGATCGACATTCAACCGTTCGCCCAATCGACGCGATCGGCGCATTGTTTCTTCGAATGGGTGTATTTCGCCAACGTGGCCAGCACGCTCGACGGCCGAAGCGTCTATTTGACCCGCAAGGCGTTGGGCGAAGAACTCGCCCGGCTCGAAACGGCGCCGATCGACGACAACACGGTCGTCGTTCCGGTGCCCGACACAAGCAAGGCGGCGGCCGACGCCATGGCCTACGCGCTGCGAGTCCCGAGCGTCGAGGGCCTCATCCGCAATCGCTACAGCGGCCGGACGTTCATCGAAGGCGGCGGCAATCGGCGACGCAAGGCGGAAACGAAATACACGCCGCTCCGCGAAGTGCTGGAAGGCAAGCGGGTGCTGTTGGTCGAAGATTCCATCGTCCGCGCGACGACGCTGCAAGTGCTCTTGCATCGGATTCGCCAATACGGCCGGCCGAGCGAGATTCACGTCCGCGTGGCGTGTCCGCCGATCGTCGCCCCGTGCTTCTACGGCATCGACATGTCGACAATCGGCGAGCTTTTCGCGCCGAAGTTTTTGCAGCAGGGCGAGCCGATGACGCCAGAGATCGAGGCCGAAATGGCCGCGCAACTCGGCGCCGATTCGCTCCGCTATCTGCCCATCGATTCCATCGCCCGCGCTATCGGGCTTCCCGCCGACGCGCTTTGCCGCGCGTGCATCACCGGCGAGTATCCGACGCCCTGCGGCCAGCGGCTCGCCCGCATCGCCCTGGAAAACCATCGCGCGCACAACGATGCCGGCCGCACCTACGAAGTCGCCCGCAGCAGCTGAGCGGTGCGGAAAATGGGCTTACGTGGGAAACACCTTCCGCAATTCAAGGCGGAAGCCAGGCAGCATTTCCTCGTCGGAAAGCACATCGGCAAAATGAAAGATTCGCATTTCCGTCGTGGGCGAGTAAACGGCGACGTTCCGCAATTCGGGATCAACGACCCAGACTTTGCGGCAGCCCGATTCGAGCCAATCGGACACTTTGGCGAGCACCTCAGAAGCGCGATCGTTAGGCGAAAGCACTTCCACGGCCACGTCGGGCGGACCGGGGAAAAAGCCCTCCGGCACCGTGGTGGGCATTCGATCGGCCGTCACAAAAGCGACATCCGGCGCGCGAACTGTGTCGGGATCGTGCCGAATATGAAAACCGGCCTCCGCTCCGAACACCCAGCCAAGTTTTTGCCGCGTCACATAATCGAAAAGAATGCCGGAAAGGGCTGCGGTGACAATGGCATGAAGCGAGCCGGAGGGTGACATGGCGACAAGTTCTCCCCGCAGTAGTTCACAACGTCCCAAGCCAGGCTCTTGGAGCAATTGTTCGGCCGTCGTTATTTCCGCAATGGCTGTCATGGCACTTTCATCATAAGGCCGCATTGCTGGTTGGTCAAGCGTGTAAATTCAACTGCCTTCGCCAACCTGGGCCGTTTTTGCAAAAATCCAGTTTTATCGTGAAGCGAACTCCAGGGTCGCCGAGGCCAATGCCACGGTAACGGCGTTGGCGCACAACACGACGATAATCAGCCGCCGCGTCCAGGGCGCGCAAAACACGAGCCAAAGAATAAAGGTTTCGATGATCGTGCAGAGCACGACCGCGATGAACCAAGTGGCGACCCCGGTCACGGGGTTGAACGTGCCCCAGCCGAACCATGCGTTGTAGGTGCAGTGTGCCATCATCTCCCACCGGATGCCCGCCACCGGAAGCAAAAACGTTCCGCAAAACGCGCTGGCGGCGTTCATCACGGCGGATGCAGCGAGCGATTTGACCGGCCGCCAATGCAGAAACCGCCAAAGCGCCGCGGCCTCGATCAAAAGACTCGCCGCGATGCACCACCAGTCGACAAGGCGGCCTGCCAGGAACAGCGCCGGCCAAACTACATCCGAAAAAATGAGAGACATCAACGAGTCCTTTGCCAAAAGAGCCGTGATTGAAACTGCCGCAGCAACGATCGTTCCATTTCGATTTCGAAAATAGCCGCCTTGAAAGCCTTGTCGCTTGCCGCTGGCCGGCTCGCGTCAATGAGGGCGAGCCTGGTGTTTTTGGCCTGATTTTCTTTCCTGCGAGCATCGAGTTCCTTCGCCAACTCGCGATAGATCGGGTCGTTTGCCCGCAGAATCGTCTCCGTACGCTCGTCGGCGCCATACCCGCCTTCGACAATCCAAACTCGCTGCTCATTGACCCGCTGCGGGTTGTTCGCGATGTCGTACAGGAGAGCGATTCGACCCATGCGACCGGCGCAGCAGAAAATCTCTTCCAACTGCCGCGATGCCGTCGCGCCAACAGGGTTTATCGTGTCGTACTTTTTCATTTCGTACCGTTGGACGACCTCCCGGTCGCGCACGGCGGCGTCGAAGAATTCGACGGGCGTCCGTGGGCTGACGTGAATGAAATACGCAATCCCCGCGATGAGCAAAACCCACGCGATTTTTCGAGGAGTCAGCAACATGCCGACGAGTTTCATGGGTTCCATACAACACGCAGTCCCCGGAAACGCGCGGTGCAAGCCGCTGCCGCTTCACGTTCCAAATGCTCGCACTAACCACTGACCACTAGCCACTGACCATTAGTTTATTTCAGCACCGTCGACTTGAGCCATTTGGCGCAGGCGCTCTGCCATTGTTCCCACTCCGCGCCTTTGCCGCAGCCCAGGCCATGATCGCCCGTTTTCAACTCGACGTATTTGGCGGGAACGCCCTTTGCCTTCAACGCCTTGTAGAACATGCGGCTGTTTTCGACGGAGACCGTGCGGTCTGCTATGGAGTGGGCGAGAAAAGCCGGTGGCGTTTGCTCCGTAACGTGACGCTCATTCGAAAGCAGCTCGATATCGGCTTGCGACGGCATCGGGCCAAGCAGATTCTGTTTGGAGCCGCCGTGACCCATTGACCCCATGGTGATGACGGGATAGACGAGGATCATGAAATCCGGGCGGCAGCTCATGCGGTCGATCGGCCTGTCGGCTTCTGGGTTTCCAGCGTCGAAGTGCGTACCGAGCGTCGAGGCAAGATGTCCGCCCGCCGAAAAGCCCATGACGCCGATGCGGTTCGGCGCGATATGCCAGTCCTTTGCGTACAGGCGGACGAGTCGCATGGCCCGCTGGGCGTCTTGCAACGGCACGGGATGACGGTACGGGTTCAGCCGGTACTTCAAAACAATGCCGGCGATGCCGTAGCCGTTGAGCCACTTTGCGATGTCGTGGCCCTCGTAGGAGGAGCACAGCACGTTATAGCCGCCGCCCGGACAGATGAGGACCGCGCCGCAAGCGGCCTTGCTAGCCGGCGGCAAATATACCGTGATATTGGGCACGTCGGCGTCGGCGGAGCCTTTCGCGTTTGGCACGCCCTCCGGCCACAGCGGCAGAGTCTGCGGCTCGGCGCGAAGGCCGCTTGCCATGCCGAACGTCGTCATTGCCATCAGCAACGTCTTGCAAAATGCGGCCATGTGAGGTTCTCCACGTCTCTGCCTCTTGGTCATTCCTCCTCCTCTTCCTTCATCTGCGACTTCGCGATGATCTCTTGCAGCACGTTGCCGGGCACCACGTCGTAGTGGCTGAACTCGATCGTGTAGCTGCCGCGACCGCCGGTAATGCTCGATAGGCTGCGGGCGTAAGTCGTCACTTCGGCCAACGGAACTTCGGCAATGACCGTTTCCAAATCGCCGCCGGCGGAGTCCATGCTTAATACGCGACCGCGACGGCCCGACATGTCGCTGTTGATGTCGCCGACGTTGCCCATCGGAACGGTGACCTCGATCTTGACGATCGGCTCCAACAGCGACGGCTTCGCTTGCTGGAACACGTTGCGGAAGGCCATCGAGCCGGCCGTCTTGAACGCCTGCTCCG
>CAZWNM010000121.1:0-6441 GCA_964635765.1 uncultured Planctomycetaceae bacterium
TGTGCGTGTGCGAGACGAACCACGTCGGCGTGCCCATGAACGACCACGGCTGCGCCCCGAGATCGAACCCGATTTTCAACTCCGGGATGCGCCAATACGTCTGCACCGCCGCGCGCGAGTAGCCCTCGATCGTGAGACCTTTGTGCGTCAGCGTTTTAATCGGGAGGTTGTTGACCATGAAAAGGGGCAAGGGGTTAGGGGCGGGAGGCGAGAGGTTAGGGATTGGCGATTGGGGATTGGGGATTGGTTTTCTCCGCACGTTCTTCACTGGCCACTTCTTCCCGCGTCCCGCGTCCCTCGTCTCTCGCCCCTGCTCCCTTATATTCATCCACATCCGATAAATCCAGCGGGGCGGTGTTGTTGGGGTCGGGCAAAATCCATATCTCGCCGAATAAAGCGCTCTGCTCGATGCGGACGCGATGATGCCGCACGAGCTCCAAAACGGCGAGAAAAACACTGATTAGCGTCGATTTGTGCATCGACGGCTCGAACAAATCGTGGAACGACAAGCGGCCGGCCTCCAACAGCCGGGCGTGAATGCGGCTCATGTAAACGTGGATCGGCGTGTCGTCGTAAACGATGCTCGACGGACGCGCCGCATTCGTCTCGCGCACGATCCGCCCGAACGCGCTGACCAAATCCCAAAGCTCGACCTCTTGAATCGGCTCGTCGGCCGGATTACGCTCGCGCGGCGGCAGATCGGTCGCAAGCCGCGTGTAACGTTGCTGCCAATCGCGCCCCCGCTCTTCCAACATGCTGGCGGCGTCGCGGTATTTTTTGTATTCCAGCAGCCGGCGGACAAGCTCCTGCCGCGGGTCGTCCACCGTGTCTTCGACTTCGTCGCATCGCGGCAGCACCTGCTGCGACTTGATCTCGATCAACGTGCTCGCCATAGCCAAAAAATCGCCCACCGCATCCACGTTCAGTTGTTCCAACACCGCCAGATATTCGAGATATTGGTCCGTAATCGGCGCGATGGGAATATCGACGATGTCCACCTCGTGCTTGCGCACCAGATAGAGCAAAAGGTCCAGCGGACCTCGGAACATGCTTAAATCAACGCGAAAGTCAATCACGGTTCTTCTTGGGGGCAACGAAACAGCAAAATTGTCATTCTGAGCGCAGCGAAGAATCTCATTCGCCAAACAAGAAGATTCTTCGCTGCGCTCAGAATGACAAATTTCAACGGCTTGCCAGTATACCCGCAAATGCCCATGGCGGCGAGTCCTCCCAAGCCGCACTCCGACGGCGGGAGCATCTCCTTGTCGCCCAAAACCATTTCCGTTACACTAAAAGAAGACAATTTTCGATCCAATGGGGGTTTCCGTGGCTTACGATCCACTTTGGGCGCCTTGGCGATTGGGATATATCCTTGGCGACAAGACCAAAACCGCCGGTCCCTACGATTCTGACGCCCTGCTGCCGGGCGCCGATCCAACCTGTTTTCTTTGTCAGGCAGTGCCGCCGGGCGACGATCGGCAGCGGATGGTCGTCCAGCGCGGCGAGCATGTCATCGTGCTCCTGAACCGCTACCCCTACAACAACGGCCACCTGCTGGTCGCCCCAAATCGCCATATGGCTCGATTGGACCAACTTGGCCCCGACGTCGAACTCGAATTGTCGCAAACCATCACGCAAATCGTCGGCCTGCTCGAAAGGAAACTGCAACCGCACGGGTTCAATATCGGTCTGAACCTCGGACGGGCGGCCGGCGCCGGATTGCCGGGTCATCTGCATTGGCATATCGTTCCGCGTTGGATGGGCGACACCAATTTTATGCCCAGCGTCGCCGGCATCAACGTCATCCCGCAATCGCTCGAAGCCCTGCTGGATTTACTGACCACTGATCGCTAAAGACTGGTAACTCTTTCCCATGAACGACGTGAATATCACTTCCGACAATCCTCCCCCGGAATACGACAAACCGTTTACCATCGAGGTGGCGGAACGGGTGCGACGCTTGCCGCCGTACTTGTTCGCGGAAATCAACAAGCTGATGTACGAAAAACGCCGAACGGGCAACGACGTGATCGACCTCGGCATGGGCAATCCCAGCGATCCGCCGCAGGACATCGTCGTCGAAAAGCTCGCCGAAGCTGCCCGAGACCCGAAAAATCATGGCTATTCGCCGGCGCAAGGCATTCTGAGCTTGCGCCGCGAGGCCGCTGCGAAGTATTTTAAGTGCCACGGGGTCCGGCTCGATCCGCAAAAGGAACTCATCGCGTGCCTTGGCTCGAAAGAGGGGTTCAGCCATATATGTCTGGCATTGGTCGGACCCGGCGATACGGCCATTGTTCCCTCGCCTAGCTATCCTGCCCATCTTTACGCCATTGCAATGGCTGCCGCCAATGCGATTACGCTCGAAGTCACTGATCCCGAAAAACTGCTGGTGAATATCGACTACACCTGCCGCCATTTGGTGCCGCGACCGAAGCTGCTGGTTCTCAATTATCCGCATAACCCCACCACAACCGTGGTTGGGCCGGAATTCTATGTGGAAGTCGTAAAATTGGCAAAACGTTACGGCTTTATGGTTATCAGCGATCTCGCCTACGCCGACGTGGTGTTCGACGGCTACAAAGCGCCGAGTTTTCTGGCCGCGCCGGGCGCCCTTGATGTCGGCGTCGAGATGACCACGATGAGCAAGGGCTACAATATGGCCGGCTGGCGCGTCGGGTTCATGGCGGGCAACTCCGAGATGATTCGCGCCCTTTCGACCATCAAGGGCTACTACGATTATGGCATGTTTCGGCCGATCCAAATTGCGGCGATCGTGGCATTGCGACACACCGACGCGGCCGTCGAGGCCCAGGCGAAGGTTTACGAACGCCGCCGCGACGTGCTTTGCGAGGGCTTGGAGCGGCTCGGTTGGCCGATCGAGCGGCCGAAGGCCACGATGTTCGTTTGGGCGAAAGTGCCCGAATCTTGGGCCTCGCAAATGAATACGTTTGCGTTCGCCATGAAGTTGCTTCAGGAAGGCGACGTGGTGGTGAGCCCCGGCAGTGGTTTCGGTCCCGCCGGCGAGGGTTTTTTACGCCTGGCCTTGGTCGAGAACGAAAATCGCCTTCGCCAAGCCGTCCGGCAGATAGGGCGATGTTTGGGGAAGGGATGAAGGGAACAAGGTTAGCCACCGCGTCCACGCGGTATTTTCCCGGCGAAGACGTCGGGGCTAACCCTCTAGTCCCTAGCCCCTAGTCCCTGTAAAATAAATCGGCGGCTTGTTGCACGCGCAAAAAAAATGAGGGCGCTTGCTCGCCGATGCAAGACCCTCACTTGTGTGGCTGCCTGGATTTCGCAATCGGCAAGATCGTTGACCCAGAGACCCGCAGCCTTAGCCTGTTTATCGGGTAAAACGGCCGCTGGACTTTAGAATCTGCCCATATCGAGGGTGGCAAATAATATCGCCAATTTTTAATCCGTTACGGCTTGCAATCCACGCCCGTACAATTACCGCAATATGCCCAAAATCGCAAAACTTGCCCTGGAAGACGGAACTGTTTTTACCGGCACGGCCTTCGGCGCCGACGGCGAAGTCGACGGCGAGGTCTGTTTCAACACCTCGATGACCGGCTATCAAGAGATTTTGACCGATCCAAGCTATCGCGGCCAGATCGTCACGATGACGTACACGCAGATCGGCAACTACGGCGTGAATGCCGAGGATGTCGAGAGCTGTCGGCCGCACTTGGCAGGCTTTATCGTGCGCGAAAGCAGCCGCCGAGTGAGCAATTTCCGCGCCGACGGCGATCTTGACGGCTTTCTGAAGCATTGGGGTATCGTCGGCATGGAAGGAATCGACACCCGGCGGTTGGTTCGCCGGCTGCGGACGCAAGGGGCCATGAAAGGCGTGCTTTCGTCCGTCGAATTGGATGACGCCACGCTGGTGGCGCGAGCCAAGGCGAGTCCCGGCCTGATCGGCCGCGATCTGGTGCGCGAGGTGATTCCCGAAAAGGCGATCGAGTGGACCGGCCCGCTCAATCGGTGGTCGAAGTTGCACGGGGTCGAGTATCCCGAGCCGACGGCCGATTCGCCGCACGTTGTGGCGCTCGACTATGGCATGAAGTGGAACATCGCGCGGCATTTGTTTAGCTTGGGCACGCGCGTGACGATTTTGCCCGGCACCGCCACGGCGGCCGACGTGCTGGTCCAAAAGCCCGACGGCGTTTTTTTGTCGAACGGCCCCGGCGATCCCGAGCCGCTCGGCTACGCGCAAGAAACGATTCGCGGGCTGCTGGGCAAGAAGCCGATTTTCGGCATTTGCCTGGGCCATCAATTGCTGGCGCTGGCCTGCGGGGCGAAAACATACAAGCTCAAGTTCGGCCATCGCGGAGCGAATCAGCCGGTGATGAACAAAGCGACCGGCCGGGTGGAAATCACCACGCAGAATCACGGCTTTTCCGTCGAGCCTTCTTCGCTGCCAGACGATTTGGAAGTGACGCACATCAATCTGAACGACGACACGATTGAAGGCGTCCGCCATCGCCGTCATCCCGCCTTTAGTGTGCAATATCATCCCGAGGCGTCGGCCGGCCCGCACGACAGCAACTATTTATTCCGGCAGTTTCGAGAGATGCTGGGATAAGGCGAGCAGTCCACTAGCTGCGAGGAGATACGGCCGTGTATCTCATTTATTTGCCGCTTCGCGAGCCAATTTTGGTGATGCGAACCGCAACTTGATGGCGGGCATACCCGAGATACTCAAACTCGACCTGTCGCGACTTGACAAATTCCTTGAATGCTTTGAACTCCCCATTCTGCCAGCCAGGGTAGTTGAAGTATTCGTCAAATTGAAGAATGGTTCCCGGCACAACACGATCTCCGAGGATGTCGAACACGGTTTTTGTCGAGGAATACAAGTCCGCGTCCAAGTGCATAAAGGCGATGGAGCCAGGGTTCTCCTTGGCCCAAACCGGCAGAGATTTTTCGAACCAACCTTTGTATAGCTTCACGTTGTCCCGGACTTTTGGGAGCTTTGGCGTCGCAAACGTCCCTTTCTCAAGGCCAGGCTGCCATGTTTCCGGCAACCCTTCAAACGAGTCGAAACCGTGAATCGCACAAGGTATCCTTTGGGCGATATAATTGATGCTGGCTCCTTCGGCCACGCCAAATTCGCAATACAACCCCTTGGTCGAACCAACCGCTTTTAGGCTCTGGTCAAAGAGGACGTACCTGTCGACAGACTCGGCTATTGCCGGCATGTGTTCCATGACGAACATGGCGGTCTGCTGACAGGCGATGCGTTGCTTCGCGTTGTAGAGGTTCTCCGCATCATCGGAAATGGCATTGCGGCAGCACTGTTCGAACTCAGCGTGTGGTTTCGCAAGTTCACGCGCAATGTAACATGCTCCGCCGAACAATACGCAGACGACCAACGTCCGCACAACGAAGATAAAGAACTGCTGATTGCCCTGCACGATAGGTCTCCCTTCCTGGGAAACCTAGCTCAAAAATCACGAGACAATGGGAAATAAGGAATATTCCGGGGATACAATACTTGTTTTGGAAAGCTGGGTAAATGCATCTTCCTATATTTTGCCATAATTGGAATACCCCCGAAATACCCCCGATGACCGGCCGCCAGAAGCCATACTTGGCCTGAAAACGCTCGTCGTAGACCCACTGGGGAAGTCTCGAAATGCCGATCCATCAAACGCCAGAGGTTGGAGGCCCGCGGATCGCGCGGACGGTAGAGCGGCAACGGCTCGACACATGGCGACGTCATGGCAGGAACGGCACCGGGCCAGTGATAGTGTACATATTACGACTTGAGCCGATGTACACTTCCTGTCAAGCCGCCGCTGCCTCACATGCTTGTAACTGCCGGGGCTTGCGGCGGTTACGTCGCGCAGAGGGGTAGCTGGGGTATCGCGGCCGTCTTATGAAACGCATGTAGCTCCTTAGCCCCCTAGCCCCTAGCTGGCCGCCGCTGCTAAAATCATCCCATGCGAACTCTCAAACTCACGATCGCCTACGAGGGCACTGCCTACGCCGGATGGCAATGCCAGCCGGATCGGCCGACGGTGCAGCAAACGCTCGAAACGGCGCTGGACAAAATCACCGGCGAGTCGATTCGCACATTGGCAAGCGGCCGGACCGACGCCGGGGTTCACGCGCTGGGCCAAGTGGTTGGTTTTCGGACCAAGTCGCGGCTGCCGCCCAACGTTTTCGTGCGAGCCTTGAACGCCAATCTGCCGCGCGACATCGCCGTGCTCGACGCGGCCGACGCGCCCGACGATTTTCACGCCATCCGCGACGTCGTCCGCAAGCGGTACCGTTACGTGATCCACGACGGCACGATCCGCGATGTTTTTCAGCGGCATTTCACGTGGCATTACACGTACGGCCGCCTCGACGCCGACGCCATGCGGCGTGCCTCCGTCAGTTTATTGGGAACCCACGATTTCCGCAGTTTTGAAAGCAGCGGTGCCGAGCGGGCGACGA
>CAZWNM010000122.1:0-6414 GCA_964635765.1 uncultured Planctomycetaceae bacterium
ATCTTGAGCGTCGTAAACATTGTTGTCGCCGAGGACCAACAACATCGACACGCCGAGGACCGCGCCGCCTTGAATGCCCGGCTGCACGCCGCGGAATGTGTTGTTTCCGCCAAGATCGATGACCACGAGCACGGGCCGTTCGAGGCCGACGGAGCCTTCATAGAAGGTGTTGCCGCCGCCGAGGTCGATCACGGCGACCACGCCGGGCATCTGATCGAGGTGATAGGTGTTCGGTCCCTTGCCGATGATGATCGTGCCGCTTTGCGTTTCGATTTTCGCCACGACCGTGCCGGTCACGCCCTGCACGTTCACATTGCCCTGCGACGGGAGGTTTTTCAGCTTTTTCAGTTGTTCCAAAAATCGCACATCGGCCAGCGGGGCCAAGGCGCCGGCGGCGTCATAAAGCGAGCCGCGGTCCATCTTTTCCATGATGTCGCACAACATCCTGGCCGTGCCGCGGTCATTCACCGTGTGACCGACTTGATTCTGGGTCGTAAGCACGGGCACAAGATTCGCTTGCAACATTTGGATTTCTTGCTTGCCAAGCGGGGACAGCGATTTGTTGTACGCAACTTGTGCGTCGGCCAACGCCTGTTCGAGAATTTCCAACGCCTCTTCGCCGGATTTCGGCGGCGTTGCGAGCCGCCGGGCTTTTCGCGGGCCAAGGTCCATCTTCACGGCCGCGATGTCCAACACTTTGGCCAAGCCGTCGTTCTCGTCGCGGACGGCCGCGTGCAGATGCCGCGTGAATCGTTCGGCCTCAGCCGGCGCCGCAAGCATGTTGCGCATCATTTGCTCGTACCACTTGATGCGGCAGTTGCCGGTCAGCTCCGAACCGGTATAGGACGCCGCCGAATGCGCGACTTGACCGGTCGCGTAGTTTTGGAACTTCGCGAAGCGATCGGTGATGCCGCGTTTTTGCAATCCGGCGACAATTTCATTGTGCAGCAGTTGCATCATGCCGGAGGCCAACGGCTCGCCGAGCTCGTAATCCTGCTTCGCAACGTCCCCCTTTTTCGAATCGCTTTTGGCGGCGTTATCTTTTTTATCGGGGTTGCTTTTGGCCGGCCTGACAACATCGTCGTTTCCGACAATTCTGTCCGCTTCTTTATTTTTTTTCGCCTGAAGTCTAGCGGCGTCGGCTCTTGCATCACGGGCTTCTTTTGCCAAGTCTACCGCCCCGGCAGACTGGGAGGGCTGTCCCGACTTCCCCCCCCATCTGAAAAAAGAACGACCGTTCGTCTGGGTCGGCTCATCGGCTACGGCAATCGCGGCAACTTGCATTGCCGCAACCGCAATCATTACCGTACCGCTTAACAAAAAACGACCCGCGTAAAACCGTGCGAAGCTCGCCAACATCGAACAATCTCCTGACGGCCCCTGATGAGCGTCTAAAATGGGCAAAAGACACGATTGTAAAGGGGATCGCGCGGTAAGTCAATTCATCTGTCGGGTTATTGCCGTACAATGCCGTCCATAATTATCCCTGCAACCGCATTACGCCGTTAATCGGCGGAACCGTCGACGTTCCTTGAGGGACTTAAGATTGTCTCCCCCACTTTCACACGGCGATTTGACGGAAGAAACGCTGCCCGCCAAAAAAACTAAAGGAGGCAATGTGTGATGGTGTAAGGGATTATGACGGCTGGAAAAGATGGCGAATGAATTTATATCAAAAGAAAATTGATGCAATTTTTCAATCACGAAAACACAACACAAAAATCGTGCGAAGAGAAAAAAGGCAATGGAAAAAGGGGAAAATGAAATTTTGCCTCTTTCCCATTTTTCCCCATTCCCCTTTATTCTCTTTTTTACGCAAGCCTTTTTGTTTCTGTTTGCCCGCTTTGGCGTTGCAGATTCACGCTTTCTTCCGCATTCCCGATAGATGCGGCATCGCAAGCGTCGGATGATCGAGAAAATCGGCCAGTTTGCCGGCATGGCTCGGTTGTTGCAGCTTGCGAATGGCGTCGCGCTCGATCTGGCGGATTCGCTCCCGCGTGACGGAAAACATCGCGCCCACTTCCGAAAGCGTGTGGATTTGCCCGTCCGATAGCCCGTAGCGAAGCCGCAATATCTCGCGCTCGCGGTATTCGAGCGATTCGAGCGCCTCGGCCATTTTTTCCCTGAGCGCATCGCGGTCGATGCTTTGCAGCGGATCGTGGCCGCCGCGGTCGGGCAACAATTCGCCGAAATAGTTCTCGTTTCCGCCGCCGATGGGTTGATCGAGCGAAACGACGCGGCGGTCGGCCTTCCGCGCGAGTCCGACCTTCACGACCGACATGCCGGCTGCCCGAGCGGTGTCTTCCAACGAAGGCCGTCCTTGACCGCACTGCGAGCCTTGACGATCGGCATTCATCACTTTATTGACCGTCGCGAGCATATGGACCGGCAGGCGGATCGTCCGGCTGTGGTCGCCGATCGCCCGGCCCATCGCTTGGCGAATCCACCACGTGGCGTAGGTCGAAAACCTGAATCCTCGCGTCAAATCGAACCGATCAACCGCCTTGAGCAATCCGGTGTTGCCCTCCTGGATCAAATCCAAAAAACCGAGGCCTCGGTTTCGATACCGCTTGGCCACCGACACAACAAGCCGAAGATTGGCCGCCGCAAGTTTTTGCCGAGCGACGTCATAAACCCTTTGCAACTTCGCAATGCGAGCCAGCCGGCGGCGGAGCGAGGCCGGCGTTTCTCGCGTCGTTCGCATGAGGCGGCGAAGCTCCGCGCGAAGTTCCAACGACGCGGCCGAACCTTTGGCATCCATCGGGCGGGCCATTTCGACGCGAATCGCGCCCATGCGGCGGCTGATCTCTTGCAGCTTTTCCAACACGAGTTGCAAATGTTGCCGACGGACGGGCGTTTCTTCAGCCAAACGGATGGCACTGGCGCGTCGCGACAAGAACCGTCGCCGGATTTGACGCCGCCGCTCGGTCGGTTCGCGCCGCGACACCATCGCCGTGAAATCGGCTTGGTTTTGCGCGAGCAGGGCGTGCAGCGTTTGCAAATTCGGCCCCATCGAGGCGGCGATGCGCTGCAACTCGCGGTCGGCGGCCCAATGACCCTCGCAAACCGATTTTACCGGCATTTGGCCGCCGGCCGCGCGTTCCAAAAGCCCCACCGCCGCCCGAAGCATGTAATCCGACGACAGTATCGCCCGACGCAGATTTCGCCGCGCTGACTCGATGTGCCGCGCCGCGACGATTTCCTCTCGCCGATTGAACAGCGGCACATCACCCATTTGGGTCAAATAAAGCTGAACGAGATCGGACGCTTCGCCGCCCATAATGCCTTTCCTCCGTATTCCGCATTCCGGTATCCTTGCCTAATAACATTATACGGGGGTCGCATAGGTCGGGTTCGGTGAAATCTTTATTGTGTCCTACATTGCCAATGAACCGTTCCGCGGCCGATTGGCCGGCAAACTCGGCTGGAACAGCCGAGTTTGCGGCAGAACAAGGATCTTTAGCAACATCGGTATCAATAATTACCCGTTCGAATCGCTCGATTGCCATGCCTGCGCTTGCGTGGACACGTCGCCGAGCCGTCTTTCCGCACACGGAGCGCGCGGACTGCGTTATTCCGTCCGATCGCAAAGCTCCAGCGAAACGGCCAGCTCACGGTTTGCATAGTACCATTCGACCGAGCGGCGAAGCCCTTCCTCGATCGAGACGGTCGGCCGCCAATCGAGCAATCGAGCCGCCTTCGACACGTCGGCCCAAGTCGCCGGCACGTCGGCCGGATGCGCCGGACGATATTCGATATCCACTTTCATCTCGGTCAATCGCGCGATCTCGTCGATCACCGCCCGAAGTTTCACCGGCCGATCGCCGCCGAGGTTGATGATTTCGTACCCCAACGGACGCAGGGCCGCAATCGTGCCGCGGGCGATGTCGTCGACGTACGTGAAATCGCGGCTCTGTCGGCCGTCGCCGAAAACAACAATCCGCTCGCCTTCCGCAATGCGGCGAATGAAGCGGAACACGCTCATGTCGGGCCGGCCCGCCGGTCCGTACACCGTAAAATATCGCGGTATCGAAACATCGATCCCGTGCAAATGATGATACGAATACGCAATGGCCTCGGCGGCTTTTTTCGACGCCGCATAGGGCGAAAGCGGACGATTCGTGTCGGCGTCCTCTCGAAACGGCGATGAGCTCTCCAGGCCGTAAAGGCTCGAGGTCGAGGCCAGCAAAAACTTGCGAACGCCATATTGCCGGCACCCGTCCAGCAGGTTGAGCGTGCCGTCGCAATTGGCCTGAAAATACACCCAGGGATTCGTCACCGACGTTCGCACGCCGGCGCGGGCCGCGAGGTTCACCACGGCTGCCGGCGGCTCGTTGTTCGCGGCCATGAGCGACTCGAACAGCGACGCCACAGCCTTGCGGTCGGCGATGTCGGTCGGATGGAAGCTGAAGTTCTTGCGCGGTATCAATTGCGCGAGCCGCCAACGCTTCAGCCGCGGATCGTAGGCGTCGGTCATGCAATCGACGCCCTCGACCGTATGACCGGCTTCCAAAAGCAACTCCGCGACTTTCGACGCAATGAAACCGGCGCAACCAGTGACGATATAGCGCGACATAGCTCTGGGGATTAGGGGATTTGGGGATTGGAGGTTATGAAGTGGAGATTAGCACCAAGTTGAATCTAATCTCTAAATCCCCAAATCCCCAAATCCCCAAATCTCTAAATCCCTAAATCTCTAAATCTCTAAATCCCTAAATCTCTAAATCCCCAAATCCCTTCTTCAATCAATCGGCTCCAACAAGAAATCATCAATTTCAACTGACGCCCCTTGCTGCAAGAACTTAATGGCGACCAACAGCCGGGTTTCGCCGCGACGCTTCAGCACCGTCCCCTCGACGCCGGCAAACGCCCCCTGCCGCACGCGCACCCATTGGCCGGGCGACAGCCGGCTCTCGATCGTCAACGGCGCCTTCGCGGCGATCAACTGATGAAACTGGCGAAGATCGAACACGAGCTGATCGGCGTCTTCGACCGGAAGCACTTGCGATATCCGGTTCGTCGTCAAACTTCGCACCCGCTCCTCTTCCCCCCCGAAGAGAAAAACATAGCCGCCGAACAACGGCGCGAGCGACGTCCTTTTGCGGCCGCGCAAAACGCTCGTCTTCTTCACCAGCGGCAAATAGAACGGAATGCGGTATTTCAACAGTTCCCGCGCCAGCGATTTCTCTTGCCTCGGCTTCGTGTACAGCGCGTACCAGCGGCGATCCGCAACGTCGGCCGGCGGTTGCTCCAGCAGCGTGGCTGGAAAGACGCTCGTTTCTTCACCGAGAATAGGCATCGAATTAGGGGCTAGGGATTAATGGCTAGGGGCTAGAGTGTTTAGCCGCCGCGTCCACGCGGTGTTGGGGTTGGGAAAGCACGAACGAAGATCGAAGATTGACGAATGCCGGACAAAGCCGCTTGAGGCCTGAGTTCTTCCTTCAATCTTCATTCCCGCGATTATACTATGCCGCAGGGCCGATTCAACCCACCACAAGCCATTCCGTAGTCGGCACACCGAGCCTGTCGACAACACCCCCACAAAATGTACGTCAATCCACCCATTGGGCCTATATTTGCTTTCCTGGCAACTTTCACCGTCCCGATTCCCCATATATCGCTTGACATGACTGCTAATTATGTTCTAATAGTTGTTGTTGAAGTCGCCAAGGTGGCGACGGTATTATCTTTTTAGTTTTCTTGGAACGAGGAGTCGAACGTATGGGTTACAGAAAGAGTGCGAGAAAGGCATTTACCTTGGTGGAGTTGCTGGTAGTCATCACCATCATCGGCATCTTAATTGCTCTATTACTACCTGCGGTACAAGCGGCCCGCGAAGCGGCCCGTCGCATTCAATGCGTAAACAACATCAAGCAGATTGGCCTGGCCATTCATAACTACGCCACCGCCAACAAAGTATTCCCCCCAGGAGCTATCGTGGCCTCTAACTACAACGGTGGCGCCATCGCCGGGACGGGCGGGGAGGCGTCATCCGCTGCTCACCACGGAACGAGTTTCTTGCTGCGGATTATGCCTTTCATCGAAGGCGACAACATCGCAAGGGCTTACACCTACGCCGACAGTGCTCTCGGCTTGTCCAATATTTCCATCGCCAACTTAGACGTCAAGTATTTCTATTGCCCGTCGCGTCGAAGCCAGGTTCGTCCCGCCGACAGTACTAACATGTACCCGACTGGTTCTGCTGTCACTTTTACCGGCGGCGGCACCGACTACGGCGGATGCGCCGGCCGGCAACAGGAATTTGGTACCGGTGGCGCAGCAGCCGCCCAAACCGCCAACGCGAACACGTACGGCTATATACCCGATTCGGTAATTACCAACGCTACGGGCGTAACGAACTATTACGTCTCGTCAGCAGGCTCTATAACCATTGCTAGTAACACAGCTTCGAAC
>CAZWNM010000123.1:0-6398 GCA_964635765.1 uncultured Planctomycetaceae bacterium
TCGACCAGCGACTCCTGCGTGCCGCGCGGCTGCGGAACGCGATGCCGGTGCACCGATTCCAAAAGCTCTTGCAATTTCCGCCGATTGCGGGCCGCCTGATCAAGCCAGCCGGCCAGCACTTCATCGCGGTCCGTCGCATCGGCGGGCGTCGACGCCGTGGCGACGATTTTCCACAATTGCGCCACCGTGGTCAAAAAATTCAACCGGCTGACGATTCGCTCTGCCTCGCCGACCAACTCGAAATCGGTGGCGCTTTCGCCCGACTCGAACATCTCGCCCTCGACGCCGTCGTCGGTGCTGTCGCGATAGGTCACGTCTTCGTAGGCCGCGCCAAAAATGTCGTTTTCGTCCTCTTCCTCGTCTTCTTCCTCGTCGAAGTCGTCCGGCGGCGCGCCGTCCGATTCACTCCACGCCGCGTCCTCGCCCAACGCCTCGGCGGCCATTTCGAAACGCGGAACTTGCCAATACTCGTCGGCGTTGGCTTCGAGATAGTCGAGAAATTTTCGAGCCATCGGCCAGCGCGGCTGAGGTTCAACAGGCGGGGTGGCACGGCTGGCTTGTCCAGCAGTGGCTTCCAGGTCCTGTTGGGGCGACAGTTCAACTGTCGCCCCAGCCGGTAATGTTCCAGCCGGCGGCTCCTCATCCCACAAATCTTCCATCCACAACAGCGCCAGCTCGTGAAACGAGTAATCTTCCTCGACCAGCGGGATTTTTTCGGCCTGGGCAAGCCATTGAACCAATAGGGCCATCGCCGCCACCGGATCGCGGCTGTCCAACAGCGTGTCGATCACCATCGCATAGGCCTTGGGCGAGCGAAAATGCTCGACGTGCTGCCGCCAGAAGGCCAGATCGCCGGCCGCGCCGCCGCCCTCGTGCCACGCCCGAAGCGCCGCCGCCACGCTCTCGGCCGATTCGAGGGCTGCCTGGCCGGAAATGCCCTCGACCGAATCGACCTCGATCGAGGCGAATTGATCCCACCAGTGGGCGAGCACGCCCAAGCCTCGCGTTAGCTTCCGCTGTAATTCCATGTCGCCGGCCGCCGCCGCCGCGTTATGGACTCGCATGTACAGCATAAAAATGCCGCTCATGGTGTCGAGCAATTCATCGACGCGATGGTCGTAGACGCTGTTTTCGACGGCGGGAAACAGGCTGTATTGGCCGCCGAAGCCGAGTATGTTCCAGGGATCGACCATCGCCCCGCATTCGATCGCCCGATGCAGCAAATCCTCGATCAGCGGCAACTGCGCGGCGGCTTCGGCCAGCTTGGCGCGATCGACGGCCAAATGGGCGGTCGTCGCACAGCATCGCATCTCGCACGTCATGCGAGCCGACGCCACAGGTACGACCGCCGATTGGCGCATCGCCGCTTCCGTATGGCCGATGGCAGCGTACATTTGGGCCAAATGAACGTGTTGCAACTGCAACGCCCGGCGTCGCGACAAATAATGATTGAAATGCTGCCTTGCGCCGCCGAACGGCTGCCGCAATGTCAGCGCCTCGGCCCGAAGCCGGTCGGCATGGGCACCCTTGAGCTTTCGCAGCAACTGATCGTAAAACGTATCGCGGTATTGGGCGATTTTCTGCACCAGCGTCGCCAGCGTGACGGTCGAATCGTGAGCGTCGGGCCGATTGCCGCTCACACCGGACCCCATCAGCATCGTGCCGGCCAAGACGGCCGCTTCCTCGAACAGCACTTGCTTTTTCGGCAGCCGCCCGCGATTTTCCAAGCGTTCGAGCATGGCGTCGAGCGTCACCTGCTGCAACACGAACCGCCGGCAATGGCCCGAGTTGTCCA
The DNA here is from genome assembly GCA_964635765.1 of uncultured Planctomycetaceae bacterium. Taxonomy (GTDB): domain Bacteria; phylum Planctomycetota; class Planctomycetia; order Pirellulales; family Thermoguttaceae. Next base: position 1,796 of record CAZWNM010000123.1, read on the forward strand.
ATTCGCTCATGTCCCACTGGCCGAAAAGATAATTCGGCCGCTTGTTCACCGGATGATCGAAATCGTACGCCCGGGGATCGAGCGACAACTCGTCAAGCTGTTCGAGCGCGAAGTTGGCGTCGAACAGCACCGTGGGATCGGTGGCGTCGAGGATGGCCAGGGCGGTTTCGACCAATTCCTGGTATGACCCGAAGGCTACGCCGGCGCCGCGAATCCAGAGCGGAATCGGCCGCACCCATTCGTGTTCGTAGGGTTGGATTTTTCGCTCGTTTTGCAGCACGGCGACGGGCCGGTGGCCGAGAAAATCGTTCAGGTCGTTGAGCGCGGCCGGCACGATGCGATCGATTTCGCCCCACGGCCCGCCTTGGCGCAACACGACTTCGAACACCCGGCCCAAGAAAAACGGCTGAAACAGCGACTCCTCGGTTTGATGAAACAGCAGATCGCGGTGGAATTGGCGATAGGCCGGCAGCAACTCGTTGAACACCAAGCGGATGACCGCCTCGGCCTGATCGGTTTGGCGAAAGGTGTCCGACTTGCCGCTGACGGCCTGCAACTCGGCCAGCAGCGTTTCGCCGAACGCAATCCATGCCGGCCTGTCGGCCTTCCGCTTGGCGGCAAGCTGGCCGAACAGTTCATTGACGTTCGCCAGGAATTTGGGGTCGGTCACGCCGGAGGAGAAGTTCAGATAGCCGAGGATATCTTGGGCGGCAGCCGCCACAGTTCCGCCTGACTTCTTACGTTCGATCATCAATGCACCTCTTCGCCGACTTCGCCGACTTGCAAGCCTCTTATGGTAGGTTCCTGGATCGATTCAGTCTAGGGGGCGGGAAAGAGACGAGGAGACTGGGAGACGAGAAGACTTGGAGACAAAACACCGTGAATCTCCACGCCTCCCAGTCTTAGTTCCCCACTCCCTTGACGCCGCCCGCCGCCCGGCCGACAATGGGAGGTCATGGAAAGGTCTCGCATTGGCGTTTGGTTGATTGGCGCAAAAGGGGGGGTGGCCTCCGCCGCAATCCTTGGCCTCGAAGCCTTGAAATTGGGACTTGCCGAACCGACTGGACTTGTTACTCAACTTACGCAATTTTCGCACCTTAACGTTGCCGACTGGACGCAGCTCGTCGTCGCCGGCCACGACATCCGTCGCAGGCCACTCATCGAGGGGGTCGAGCAGATTGCCGGTCAGAGCCGAACCGCCATGTCCGGCATGATCGAGCAGTGCCGCAAGGCGATCGAGGAAATTGATCGACGGATTCGCCCGGGCACCGTTTTTGGCGTCGGCGCGACGATTGCCGGCCTTGCCGATGCCGGCGTTCCGCGCGACGAAACGCCGCACGAAGCCGTCGCCCGGGTCGGCGGCGACATGGCCGAGTTCGCTCGAAATGAAAAGTTGAGCCATGTTGTTGTGGTCAACGTGGCATCGACGGAGCCGGCGGTCGATACGTCGCAATTGCCGGCCGCTTGGGCGGAATTCGAGAAATTGCTGGACCTTGGCACGAAATGTCCGCTGCCGGCGAGTTCGCTGTATGCCATTGCGGCATTGTCACAGGGTTTTTCGTACGTCAACTTTACGCCGTCGCTCGGGGCGTCGTTGCCGGCGTTCGATGAGCTTTCGCGGCTCCAAAAAGCCTGCCATTTCGGCTGCGACGGCAAGACGGGCGAGACGCTGATGAAAAGCGTGTTAGCGCCGATGTTCGCTCGGCGAAACTTGCAGGTGAAAAGCTGGGTCGGCCACAACATTTTTGGCAACATGGACGGGCGGGTGCTGAACGATCCGGCCAACAAGCAAACGAAAGTGGCCAGCAAGGACCGGCTGCTGCGCGAGATACTCGGCTATAAGCCACACACGCTCATTTCGATCGAGTACGTGCCCGACCTCGGCGATTGGAAAACGGCGTGGGATCACATTCATTTCGAGGGTTTTTTGGGCGTTCCGATGACGCTGCAATTCATCTGGCAAGGTTGCGACTCGTTCCTTGCCGCGCCGTTGGTGCTGGACCTGATCCGGCTGACGGAATTGGCGCATCGGCGCGGCCATTCCGGCCCGATGCCCTTTTTGGCCAGTTTTTTCAAGAGTCCTTACGGCGTCGTCGAACACCGATTTGACCGGCAATTCCAGATGTTGGAAGCATGGGCCGAAGGACAAAACAATTCACAATAATCTTTTTGTAGAACGGTAACCAGAATCTTGACGAATCCGAATTCCGAACAACCATCGAAACAACCCCGGCAGCCAAAGCAGTTGGAGCAGGCCGAGCAACCGAAGTCGGTCAAGCAGCCGAAGCCGGTCGAGGCGGTCAAGCAGCCGAAGCCGCGTCCGAAACGGGCGGGCACGGAACCGGCCGCGCACGAAAAAACGGCCGGCTTCGCCGACATGGGACTCTCGAAGGCCATGCTCGCCTCGCTCGAACAGGCGGAGTATCTCGATCCGACGCCCATTCAAGCCGGACTCATTCCGAAGGCCATTCAGGGCATCGATCTGATGGGCCAGGCGCAAACCGGCACCGGCAAAACCGCCGCCTTCTGCATTCCCATCCTCGAACGGCTCGTGCCGCGCGAGACGATCGTCGGCGTGCAGGCGTTGGTGCTGCTGCCAACCCGCGAATTGGCCGTCCAGGTGCGCGACGAATGCGTCAAGCTTGCCGTGGGCCGCGATATCCGCATCGTCGCGGTTTACGGCGGCAAGCCGATCCGGCAGCAGGTCGATCATTTGCGGCGCGGGGTCGATATCGTCGTCGGCACGCCAGGCCGCGTCATCGACCTGATTGGCCGCGGCTCGCTGGTGCTCACGAATGTTCGGTTCGTGGTGCTCGACGAGGCCGACCGGATGCTCGACATCGGTTTTCGGCCCGACATCGAAAAGATTTTGCGGCGTTGTCCCACGTCGCGGCAAACGCTGTTGCTTAGCGCGACGATTCCGCCGCCGGTCAAGCGATTGGCCGAACGCTACATGCGCGAGCCGGAAATGGTCGATTTTTCGACGAAGGATTTGGCCGTCGAAACGATCGCGCAGTCGTATTTCACGGTCGATCCCGAGCGGAAGTTCGATTTGCTGGTGAAGTTGATCGAGCGCGAGCAGCCGCGTCAGGCGATCGTATTTTGCCGCACGAAACGCGGCACCGACAAGGTGAGCCGCCGCTTGGCCGAAGCGGTCGGCGATGTCGATACGATCCACGGCGACCTTCAGCAATCGGCGCGCGACCGCGTGATGCGGAAGTTCCGCGACGGCAAGACGAAGCTGCTGGTGGCCACCGACGTGGTCGGCCGCGGCATCGATGTCAGCACGATTTCGCACATTATCAATTACGACATTCCGCAATTTTGCGACGACTACGTGCATCGCGTCGGGCGGACCGGACGGATGGGCCGCGAGGGCATCGCCTTCACGTTCGTTTCGCCGGAAGAGGGCAATGAGCTAACGCGGATCGAGATGCGAATCAATCGTTTGCTGAAACGGGACGAAATACCCGGCTTCGTGGCGTTGGCCAAGCCGCAGCCGACCGACGATTTCGACGCGGAGGAAGAGCAGTCGCGGGAATTGCTGGAACCGCTGGCGCCGAAGCCGGTTTTCGGCCGTCGGACGCACCGCATTCGCAGAGCGTTGTAGGAAATCGAAACGTTTTGTCGACGTTTGGGGAATTGTTTTGGGGAGCGCAGGTTTTTATGTCATCGCATTGGCTGGCCGACCGTGCCCGGTCGTTCGACGCATCGGGCATTCGCAAAGTTTTCGATCTCGGGGCGAAGTTGAAAAATCCGATCAATTTTTCGATCGGCCAGCCCGATTTCGACGTGCCGGAGCCTGCGCGGCGCGCGGCCATCGACGCCATCGAAAGCCGCAAGAACGGCTATGCCGTCACGCAAGGCATGCCCGTGCTCTTGGAGAAACTCCAGTCGCAAATCGATCGGGAATACGGTCACGCCGACCGTCGGGCGTTTGTCACCTCGGGCACGAGCGGCGGACTGGTGCTCGCGCTGATGATGACCGTCAATCCCGGCGACGAAGTGATCGTCTTCGATCCGTGTTTCATGATGTACGACGCGCTCACGGCGGTGGTCGGAGGCCGGCTGGTGCGGGTCGATACGTACCCGGATTTCCGCATCGACTTGAATCGCGTGGCCGATGCGATCACGCCGCGCACGAAGGCGATCCTTTTCAACAGTCCGGCGAACCCGACTGGCGCGGTGGCCGACGAGGCGACGGTTCGCGGGCTGGCCCAATTGGCCGCCGAGCGCGACGTGCTGTTAATCAGCGACGAAGTGTATCGGATGTTTTGCTACGACCGCCCTTTCGTTTCGCCGGCGAAATTCAATCCGCAAACGCTGGTGCTCGATGGGTTCAGCAAGACCTACGGCATGACCGGCTGGCGACTGGGATTCGCACACGGCCCGGCGGCGATCATTCACGAGATGATCAAATTGCAGCAATTCACGTTCGTCTGCGCGCCGCAGCCGTTTCAATGGGCCGGCGCCGCGGCAATGGAGATCGATATGTCGGCGCAGGCGGCCGAATATCATCGCAAGCGCGACGCGCTGGTGGCCGGTTTGGCCGACGATTACGAAATCGCCAAGCCCGGCGGCGCGTTTTATATGTTCCCCAAGA
>CAZWNM010000124.1:0-2967 GCA_964635765.1 uncultured Planctomycetaceae bacterium
CGCCGAACACACGGGCCTAAAGTCCGACGACGCCGTCGGCATTGCGAAACTGGCCGAATCGCTCGGCTACAACGCCGCCGGAAAACACACGGACGTGGTGAAGAGTTTTGTGTTCGAGCAGAAGGTCGAGGATGCATTGGTCGGGCCGATTTTTGTGACCGATTATCCGGCGAGCTTGTGCCCGTTGACCAAGCGAAAGCGGTCGAACCCCGCGATTGCCGAGCGGTTCGAGCTTTTCATTCACGGCATGGAATTGGCCAACGCCTACACTGAGTTGAACGATCCCGACCTGCAGGAGGAGCTTTTCGCCAAGCAGCTTGATGGGATGCCTGAGGAAGAGTCGATGGCGAAGATGGATCATGATTTCATTCGAGCGTTGCGGCACGGAATGCCGCCGGCCGGCGGCCTAGGCATTGGCATTAATCGACTCGTAATGTTGTTGACCAACGCCCCGTCGATCCGCGATGTGATTCTTTTCCCGCTGCTGCGTCCGGAAGTTGTGAAAGCAGAATCAGAGGCAGCGGTGCAAAACGAGGCAGCGTCCGTGAAGTCGCCAGCAGTTAATTCCTAGCCCCTAGCCCCTAGTCCCTAGCCATGTACAAACTCCTCCTCTGCTGGCGTTACCTTCGCACGCGCTACATCGTGCTGGTGCCGATCCTCAGCATTGCATTTGGCGTCGGCATTATGATCGTGGTCAATAGCGTCATGCAAGGGTTTGCTGTTGAAATGCAAGATCGCATCCACGGCATCGAATCGGACGTGGTGTTCGTCGCCCGATCGAGCGACGGAATCGCCGACTTCGAGGATCACGCCAAACAGATTCGCAAGGTGGCGGGTGATGACATCGTGGCCATGGCGCCGGCGGTTGTCACGTTCGGTGTCTTGAACTACCAAATCAACGGCCAATGGCGGACGCAGCAAGTCGAGGTCATTGGAATCGACGAAAAGTTGCAAGGCGGCGTCGGCGATTTCAGCCGCTATCTGCAACATCCCCAAAATCGCAAGGCCATGAGTTTCACGCTGCGCGACGGCGGCTACGACATCCATGACCTTCAAGTGCCCGAGGCGCCGGAGCGGAAGCCGATGGCCGTTGCCGGCCGAAGACATCGACTTTGGGTTGCCGAGCAGTTGGATTTTCTCGAACACGAAAGGCAAATGGCAACGCCGCGGAATGTCGCGCCAACACGCAATCCGCTTGTAAATGCTGCATCGTCGAATGTTCCGACGATGAATCCGTTCGGTGATCAACCGGAGAAGCAAAATCGTTTCGACATGCGGACTCAGCAGCATACTGGCATCGTTCTCGGGTTTGCCATCGTCAGCTATCGCACGCCCGACGGCGTGGATCAGTTTTTGAACATGCCTGGCGACGACGTGAAACTTACGTTTCCGACCGTCGGCCAGCCGCCGAAGGCCACGTACGACGATTTCACGGTGGTCGATCTTTATGAAAGCAAGATGAGCGAGTACGACTCGAAAACGGTGTTCGTGCCGATTCGCAAATTGCAGGAGCTGCGCGGCATGGTCGATCCGACCACCGGCGTCGGCCTGTTCAATGTCATTCAGATTCGACTTAAGCCGGGTGCCAATGGCGACGTGGTGCGCGACAAGCTGAAAAACGCCTTTTCCGCGAGCCTCTACGACGCCTACACCTGGCGCGACGCCAAAGGTTCGCTATTGGCCGCCGTCGAAATGGAAACCCGAATCCTCAATATCCTGCTGTTCATGATTATCGTCGTGGCCGGCTTTGGCATCTTGGCGATTTTCTCGATGATCGTCATGGAAAAAACCCGCGACATCGGAATCCTCAAATCGCTCGGCGCGTCGAAAGGCGGCGTGATGAGCATTTTCATGAGTTACGGTCTGCTGCTCGGGCTTGTCGGCTCCGGCGTCGGCTTGGTCGGCGGGCTTCTGTTCGTCCGCTACATCAATCGCATCGCCGATTTCGTCGGCTGGCTGACCGGCCGGCCGGTCTTCAATCCGCAAATCTATTATTTCTACAAAATACCAACCGTCGTCATGCCGGCAACCGTGGCGTGGATCGTTGGCGGTGTGATCACGATCGCCATTGTTGCAAGCATCCTGCCGGCGCGTCGCGCGGCCGGTCTGCATCCCGTGGAGGCTTTACGCTATGAGTAGCCCTGTCGAAAAAACGCTTGCGGGGAAGCATGAGAAACGGACCGCGGCCAATCCGACGCACGGCGTCAAACCCGGCGGCATGACCGACGCGCCGTCGCCGGTCGAACGGCCGCATTTTTCCGTCGCCGCGAAACACGGCACCGAAGCCGTGCAGTTGCACGCCGTTGATTTGTACAAAAGCTATCACAAAAACGCGATTGAAGTGCCGGTGCTGCAAGGCGTGAGCCTCGGCGTGCGAAAAGGCGAATTCCTGTCGGTCGTCGGGCAAAGCGGCTCCGGCAAATCCACGCTTCTGCACTTGCTCGGCACGCTCGACTCGCCCGACCGCGGCGAGGTGCATTTCGACGGCCGACGCATCGACAATCTGCCGGCGCGCGAGCGCGATGGGCTGCGCAACCGCCGTTTCGGCATGATTTTTCAGTTTTATCATTTGCTGCCAGAGTTGACGACGTTGGAAAATGTGCTCACGCCGCTGATGATCGCCAACGGCGTGTGGAACTACTGGCGGCATCGACGCGAACTTCGCCGGCGCGCGACGGAATTACTGGAAATGGTGAAACTCGATCATCGGTTGAAGCATCGGCCGCGCGAGCTTTCCGGCGGCGAGATGCAGCGTGCCGCCATCGCCCGAGCGCTCGTGGCCCAGCCCGACCTTTTGCTGGCCGACGAGCCGACCGGTAACCTCGACGCAACCACTGGTCAAGAAATCCTCTGCATCTTGCGAGACTTGAACATCAGCAGAAAACTCACTATAGTAATGGTTACGCACGATCGGTTAATCGCCGATCAAACCGACCGGATCGTCCGGCTAGCCGGTGGTAAGATTGA
>CAZWNM010000124.1:2977-6364 GCA_964635765.1 uncultured Planctomycetaceae bacterium
ATGTCACCAAAAATTTACATTGACGGCAAGTATTACGGAAAAGACGACGCGAAGATCAGCGTCTACGATCACGGTCTGCTTTACGGCGACGGCGTTTTCGAGGGAATGCGAAGCTACGGCAGCAAAGTGTTTCGGCTCGAGGAGCATCTCGATCGGCTGTGGCATTCGGCCAAGGCGATTTGGCTCGAAATCCCGATTTCCAAGGCGGAAATGACAAAAGCCGTCAACGACACGCTGGCCGCCAACAAAATCGAGGACGGCTACGTTCGACTTATCATCACACGCGGCATCGGCACGCTCGGACTCGATCCGAACAAGTGCGGCCGGCCAACCGTCATCATCATCGCCGATGCCATTTCGCTCTATCCCGAAGAATTATATCGCAACGGTTTGGAGATCGTCACGGTGAGCGTGGTGCGCAACCACTCGGCCGCGCTCAGCCCGCGGATCAAGTCGCTCAACTACCTGAACAACATTTTGGCAAAGATCGAAGGATTGCAGGCTGGCTGCAGCGAGGCGCTCATGCTCAATTCCAAGGGCGAAGTGGCCGAATGCACCGGCGACAACATCTTTATTGTGCGGAAGGGCAAGCTCGCCACGCCGCCAATCGAGGCCGACATTTTGGAAGGCATCACGCGCGACACCGTCATTGAACTGGCCCGAAGCGCCGGCATCGAAGTGGCCGAAGTGCCGCTGACCAAGTACGACGTCTACACGGCCGACGAATGCTTTTTGACCGGCTCGGCTGCGGAGGTGATTCCGGTGGTGAAGCTCGACAGCCGTCTGATCGGTGACGGCCAGCCTGGCCCGATCACAAAAAAACTCATCGCGCAGTTCAAAAAACTCGTGCAAACCGCATAATCTCGGCGGTCTTTCCATGACGGCAAAACAATTTTTCGATTGGCAAACTTCAGGCGGTGCCGATGACGTCATGCGGTTGGTCGATTGTCTCGAACGAGCCGACATCGCTTGGTGCGCCATCGGCGGCGTGGCCGTCAACCACTGGGCGGAAGAGCCGATGGTGACGCAAGATGTTGATTTCGTCGTTGCCGCCGATACCGTCGAACGCACGATTACGCTGCTCGAAGCGGTGGGCTTTCAATCGGAACGATTCGATTGGTCGGTCAATTTCAAAGGCCGCTCCAAGGTCAGCATTCGGCTTAGCACCGAAGATTTTTACCGCGAGTTTCCGGCCCGATCGGTTTCGGCCGACGTGTATGGCATTCTCATGCGTGTGGCTTCGTTAGAAGACACGTTGCACGGAAAGATCCGTGCGTGGAGCGATGCGACGCGGCGGCAAAGCAAGCGGATCAAAGACCTTGCTGACATCGCCCGGCTGGTCGAGTCGCATCCGCAGCTTTGGAAATCCTTGCCCGAGACATTGAAACAACAAGTGCAACCTCCGAAATAGCCGAAAGGATTTGGTCGATGTCCGAATGGGTTTCTTTTATTTGGAACATGTTTATCCATTTGGATAAGCATCTCGGTCGGGTTATTTACGACTACGGTGTTTGGACCTATTTGATTTTGTTCGCCATCATTTTTTGCGAAACCGGCTTGGTGGTCACGCCTTCTTTGCCGGGCGATTCGCTGCTGTTCGCGGCCGGTTCGCTGGCGGGCAACGGCGTCACGCGGGGCATGTTGAATCCTTGGTGGCTGTTTCTCATCCTGAGCGCCGCCGCCATTGCCGGCGATACGGCGAACTACTGGATCGGGGCTTGGCTCGGCCCCAAGGCGTTTAGCGGCGAGTACCGCTTTCTCAAGAAAAAACATCTCGATCGCACCCACGCCTTTTACGAAAAATACGGCGGCAAGACGATCATCATCGCCCGATTCGTGCCGATCGTTCGCACGTTCGCCCCGTTTGTCGCCGGCATCGGCGCGATGAATTACGCCAAGTTCATCATTTACAACATTATCGGCGGCGTCGCTTGGGTGGCTCTTTTTGTGTTCGGCGGCTATTGGCTCGGCGCCACGGATTTTGCAAAGAACCATTTCTCGGTTATCGTCGCGGCCATCATCCTCATTTCCGTGATGCCGATCGCATTCGAGTTTTGGCGGGCTTATCGAGAACGCAAACCTGCGGAGCCGGAAAAATCGGCAGATGCGTAGGATGCGATTTACGCCGCGTGGCGCAACTCATTGGCACACAACAACTTGCGGCCGGCAAGAAATTGATCTGCCGCCAAGCGGCGGAAATTGGTACTCTACTGGCCCTTTTTGCAAATTGCGAATGAGGTCGGAGAGTTTTTCCAATGGTGTCTCGTCGATTTTTTGCCGCCGTTGTTTTCCTTGAATTCATAGTCGGTGGATGGTGCGCATTGCCGGCCGCGGCTCAAACGGAAGCGGCGCCGGTGATGAACGACTTGCCGCAACGCATGCCGGCCTATGGAACGCCGTCGCCGTCCGCCGCCTTGTCAAATTATGCCGCGCCATCGCCGTCCACCGCCTCGTCTGGCGTGCCTTCGCCATACGACGTTCCCTTGCCGGGCGTTTCGGCCGCGTCGTTTTTCGCTGCGCCGGACGCAAATGCCGCCGGCGCACGGTCGTCGGAGTCCGCCGCTGCCATTTTAGATCGCACCGACTCTTCTTGGAGTTGGCAAGTGTTGCCCGACGGCTTGATGTATCATTCGTACATGGCTGGAAGACTCGAACCGCGATTGGGCAGCGATTTGGTGTTTCAACGCGGCTACGGCTGGTATTGGGACGCACAAGTCGGCGCTAGGGTCGGATTGTTTCGCTACGGCGACGACGATCCGATCTCGCCGCAAGGCTGGCAATTCGACGTCGAAGGCGCCGCCTTTCCGCGGCTCGATCTTCAGGTGAACGAAAATCTCGATTGTGTCGATTTCCGCGGCGGATTCCTGCTGACCAATCGGACGGGCATATTCGAAACCAAGTTCGGCTTCTATCATCTGAGTTCCCATCTCGGCGACGAATACATGATCGCGAATCCCGGTTACACGCGCATCAACTACGTGCGCGAATCGCTGATCGCCGGCTTGTCCATCCACCCGGCGCGATGGCTGCGGTTGTACGGCGAAGTGGGTTGGACGTTTCAGGAAGATGGCGGCGCGCAGCCGTGGGAATTCCAAGTCGGCGTGGAAGCGGCATCGCCCGACCCGACCGGTCGGCAAGGCGTGCCATTTTTGGCCGTGAACGCCCATTTGCGGCAGGAAAACAATTTCGGCGGCAACGTGAACACGCAACTCGGCTGGCTCTGGCGCGGCCCCACCGGCCGCACGTTCCGCGTCGGCGTGGAATACTTCAACGGCATGAGCGAAGAGTATCAGAATTACAATGTGTTCGAGGACCAGATCGGCGTCGGACTCTGGTATGATTTTTAACAGTGAATTTTTCGCGGCGTTTTCATTTCGACGCCGTTTC
>CAZWNM010000125.1:0-6352 GCA_964635765.1 uncultured Planctomycetaceae bacterium
TGCAACATCGTCCACGCCGCGGCCAAGGAACTGGACGTTGATGCCGAGCCGCAACCCATTGCTACAACATGACTTATGGTGATATTTCACACATCCACGGGCGCGGCTGGCATCGGCTTTGCATTCCAAATTGCTCAACTACCTGCAACATTGTTCAATCGAAGACTGACCGCCATGAATCACAACAACGCCGTTGTTAGCCCGAAACAAACGATTCATCTGCTTCGCACGCATGCCAAGCTGTGGCTCGTGCCCACGGTGGTCATCGCCTTGGCCGCCGGCGTTTATGCCGTGATGCACCAGGCCACGTGGGAAGCCGCCCAGGCGCTGATCGTTCGCAATGAAGCGTCGGGTACCGACAAGGCGCCGGGCAAGTTCAACGCGCCGGAGGAAATGAAGACCGTGCAGGAAACAATCTTGGAAATGGCGAAGAGCCGAAGCGTGTTGGCCGCCGCGTTGCGGGAGGTGGGCCCCTCGGCCGATTGTCAAGCGCCGGAAGCCTGGCCGACCGAGCGGGACATCGTCGACGTGCGCCAAGACGTGAAACTCGCTCCGCCGAAGGGCGCGGAATACGGCAAGACGGAAGTTTTCTATCTGAACGTGCGAGCCGACGGCCGCGAGCGTTCGATCGCGCTGAATGAAGCCATTTTCAAGCAATTGAAAACGCATTTTCAAAACCTCCGCGATGCCAAGGCTCAAAGCATGATTGAGGAATTGACCAAAACCGTCGCGTTGGCCAAGGCCGACTTGGACGCCGCCACGGCGAAGCTCTCGATCACCGAAACCCGAGTCGGCAGCGACTTGGCCGAATTGCGTTCGATGCAAGACACCGGCGGTGGCGACAGCGCGTTGCGTCGGAGCGTCGAAGAAATCCGCTCGCAACTCCGCGAGTGCGTTTTGACCGAAAAAGTCAACCGCGAATTGCTCGCCGTGTTGAAGGAAGCGGACAGCGACCCCGGCCGATTCATGTCCACGCCGAACCGCCTGCTCGATTCGCATCCCTCGTTGCGGCGGCTGAAAGACGGCCTGATCGATGCACAGCTTCGCACCGCCGCGTTGCTTGGCACCATGTCGGCCGAACACCCGAAGGTGCTGGCCGCCAAGGAAGCGGAAGTGGAAATCGGCCGGCATTTGCACAACGAGTTAGCCATCGCTCGGCGCGGCGTTGAGGTCGAACTGCGAGTTCTGGCCGACCGCCATGCATTGTTGGAAGGCCAATTGGCGAAGACGAATGAGCGGCTGCACGGGCTGGCCGTTGCGCGAGCCGGCTACGCCAACGAAACGGCGGAAGTGAAGAACCGCTCGACGTTGCTCGAACGAGCCGAGCAAAACCTGGCCGACGCCAGAGCCACGCAGGCTGGAGCAAAAGCCGCGAGTTTGATCAGCCGGATTGACACGCCCGATGCCGGAATTCGTCCGATCGGCCCCGGCCGCGCGACGATTGCACTCGGCGGGTTGCTGGGCGGCTTGCTGGCCGGCTTCGGCGTTCTATTCCTCGCCGTTCCGACCAGCGCGGCCGTTCCGGCGCCAGCGTTGTCGCTCGTCCCGGCCGCCGACAATGTCGTGGCGGCGTTTCGGTACAAGGGCGTGCAGGAATCGGCGGCTCGCCCGACCGATGATCTTTCGGTTCGCCAAGCATTGCAAGAGTTGGCTCGCTAATTGTTTCCACACCCCCGCTTATGGCCGCGTATCCCATCTGTTGGCCCATATGGCTAGGCCACTTGAAATCGGCGGCGTTTCCGGCTAGGGTGGTGTCGAGAAAACAATTTTCATGCGTGCTGCATCGCAGCGAGCACAATCATGCACCAACCGATCGCCGGCGTTACCCCTTCTGAACTTGCCGAAGTCACCTGCAAAGTCGTTTGGCCGACCATCGGCGCCACGCGGATCGGCCGATTGGTCGGGCGGCTGGCGGCCATTCGAGTGGGTTTTGGGGAGTTTTTCACCCTCGGAAAGCTCATGGCCCTGGCCACCATCCCCCTGAGCCTCACGGCGTTCGCGTGGCAACTGATGCCGTGCGTTTGCCGCCGCTATGCGTTGAGCAATCGGCGGATCATCGTGCGCAAGGGGCTTATGCCGGTCGATTACCGCTGGATCAGCCTCGACGAGTTCGATTCGGTCGACGTCGAAGTTCTGCCGGGCCAGCAGTGGTTGCACGCCGGCGATGTGATTTTCAAGCGGGCGGGCAACGAAATTTTGCGTCTGCCGGGCGTATCGCGGCCCGACGTGTTTCGCCAGGTTTGCCTGACCTCTCGAAACGCGCTGGTCGATGTCCATGAGATCGTGTTTCGGCAGTCGGAGGAAAAAAGCTAGTGGGCCAGTGGCTAGTGGTTAGTGGCCAGCGAAAGCCACCTACAGCTCTTTGCTTTGCACATTTTTTTACCGGCCACTACCCACTACCCACTAGTTCGCGCATCACAGGAAAGAAAATGGATTCGCCTCGCATTCAACATGCTTTGATTAGTGTCAGCAATAAACTTGGAATCGCCGACTTCGCACGCGGATTGGCGGCGGCCGGCGTCGAGCTTTTTAGCACCGGCGGCACGCGAAAACATTTGGAGGCGGAGGGCATTCCCGTCCGCGACGTGGCCGATTACACCGGCTTCCCGGAAATGATGGACGGCCGGCTCAAAACGTTGCATCCGAAAATTCACGGCGGAATTCTTTGCCGCCACGATAATCCGAAAGACATGGCGTCGCTGGCCAAGCACGGCATTTTGACGTTCGAGTTGGTCGTCGTGAATCTTTATCCGTTCGAGACGACCGTGGCACGCAGGGGCGTGACGCAAGACGAGGCGATCGAACAAATCGACATCGGCGGCCCGACGATGGTTCGCGCGGCGGCGAAAAATCACGCCTTCACAACCATCGTTACCAGCGCGGACGATTATTCCGCGATTCTCGATCAAATCGCGGCCCACGGCTGCACCACGCTGGAACAGCGCCGCCGCTTGGCCGGCGACGCCTTCGCCCACACGGCGAATTATGATCGGGCGATCGCCGACTTTTTCGCCGGCGTGAACGCCGAGGGCCGATTCCCCGGCACGGTCACGCTCGGGCTGACGCGGAAAACGGTGTTGCGATATGGCGAGAATCCGCATCAGCAGGCGGCACTATACGTTCGGCCCGACGCCCGTGACGCCAATGCGGTTTCTGCCCGGCAGTTGAACGGCAAGGAGCTTTCGTACAACAATTTGCTCGATCTCGACAGCGCGCTGGGCATCGTTCGACAATTCGCCGAGCCGGCGGCCGTAGTGATGAAGCACAACAATCCATGCGGCGCGGCCGTGGCCGATTCGCTTGCCGCGGCGCTCAAGCGCGCGTTGGCCGGCGATCCGCTAAGCGCGTTCGGTTCGATCCTTGGGCTGAATCGCCCGGTCGATGCGGCGTCGGCCGAGGTGTTGTCTGCGCCCGGCTTGTTTGTCGAGGCGATCATCGCCCCGAGCTTTGACGGCGATGCCCTAAAAATCCTCACGACGCGACCGAAGTGGAAATCGAACGTGCGGCTCATGGAAGTCGGCGAGTTGGGACGTTCGCGGCCGCATTGGGCCTATCGCTTCTTGGACGGCGGCATGTTGATGCAAGACGCCGACGTGTTGGCCGACCCCGAAGACGTTTGGCAAGTTGTCACCGAAACGAAACCGAATGACGCACAAATGGCCGACCTTCGGTTCGCCTGGGAAATGGTCCGGCACGTGAAATCGAACGCCATCGTGCTATGCAAGGATCGCATGTTGCTCGGCGCCGGCGCCGGCCAGATGAGCCGGGTCGATTCCGTTGAGATTTCCGTGAAGAAGGCGGGCGATCGTTCCAAAGGCTCGGTGATGGGTTCCGACGCCTTCTTTCCGTTCCCCGATTCAATCGACGCGGCAGCCGCCGCCGGCGTGGTCGCCATCATTCAGCCCGGTGGCTCGAAGAACGACGCTGCCTCGATCGAAGCGTGCAATCGCCACGGCATTTCGATGATCTTCACCGGCCGCCGGCACTTCAAGCATTGACACCGGAATAATTACCGCGAAACTGCCGCCGGCGTTTGGGTTGCCGTATTCGCTAATTTCTCAAGCAAACATTCCGGCGACAAGTCCGCGCCGTTTTCCCAAACCAATGTGTGGAAAACTTCGGAGACTGTAAATCGCTTGAATTGTTCAATGTCTTTCAGCAGTTCGAACATCGGTCCCCAAAGCAAATCAGAAAGATCGACGACGCCGGATGCGCCGTTGTCGAATTCGACCCAGATACGGTATCCATCCCGGTATTGCGCGCGAGTGACTGCCAGCATAAAAAAACACCTAAAATCGCCGCACCATCGCGGCCGACGCTTGGCCTTGCGGCGTCACGTTCAGATTGATGAAACTGTCGCCGGGTCGCACGTCGCTGCGCTGCACCGCCGCGATCGGACACTCCGGATCGGGCGTCGCGTAGTTGAGAATTGGGAACAAATGATCGTGCTGGAACGCCATCAAGCTGGCAACCAGTTCGACCATGCCGCTGCCGGCGCCCAAATTGCCGAAATTGCTTTTCGCCGCCACGACCGGAATCGGCGACGACCGCGAGCCGAAAATGTCTTGAATCGCTCGCGATTCCTCGATGTCGCAGGTGCGCGTGCTTAGGCCGTGCGCGTGCAAATGGCCGATTTCGTCGGGCTTGGCCTCTGCGCCGCGCAACACGGCGCGCAACACATTGATCATCGCCTGGTCGCGCTGGGCCAACAAGCGGCGGCCGGTGGCGGAACTGGTGGCCGCGCCGACCACTTCGCCATAAATCGTCGCGCCGCGTGCCTTGGCGCATTCGAGTTCTTCGAGCACGACGGCGCCGGCGCCTTCGCCCAGCACCATGCCGCCGCGATTCAGATCGAACGGCCGGCTGGCGGCGGCCGGATTGCCGTCGCCCAAGAAAACTTCTTCCTGATGAACGGCGTGCAGCATTTTCATCGGATGCAATCGCGTGCCGGTCGAGCCGACCAGCATCACGTCCGCGCCGCCCCGCAGGATGATTTGATACGCTTCGCCGATCGCCGCGTTCGCGCTGGCCTCGCGCAACGTGAGCGAATTGTTCGGGCCGCGGAAGTCGTTGTAAATGGCCAAGTGGCTGGCCGGCATATTCGGCAAATACTTCAGCAGCCACAGCGGCGACATCTTCGTCATGCCCTCCGCGCCCCAACGCGAAAATTGAAACTTGCCTTGCTCGTCCAAACACTGCACGACGCCTTCGAGCAATTCTTCCGGCACGGAAAGCATGTAGTCGGCGCCGAACAAGATTCCGGTGCGGTCCGGCCCGGCCGAGGCCGAGGTGACGCCGGCGTCGGTCAGGGCCAATTGCGCCACGGCCACGCCCATCTGACATTCGCGGCACATTACCTTCAATCCCTTGCGAATCGCCTTTTTCTGCTCCTTTTCCAAGGGGCCGAAATTGTCGATGTCGCCGGTGAAATCTCGGGCGTCGGCGCCGACCCGCACCGGCAGCGCGCTTTCGGCGTCTGCCTCCGGCGCAAGCGTTTCCACGCCGCTACGACCGTGGGAAAGCCCTTCCCAAAGGGCCTCCTTGGTGTTGCCCAGCGGGCTGATGACTCCGACCCCGGTAATAACGACACGTCGAGCAGTGGACGGCATGCACTCACCTAATTTCTACATCGCGCGAAATACCCCTAAGAATCGCCCATTTTAACAATCTGACGCAGCGGCGTCGAGGGCGGATGATGGCAACCAGGGCCAATCAGTTTTTCACATGGCGAATCTTGTTGCGGTGGCCGTTGTACCGCCGTACCAACGTAGGATTCCCGTGGCCCCGGCGAAACTTTGCTGCTTTCCCGGCTAATTCTGCATGATCGTTGACATTAGCCACGCTAATGTTACAATGTTTGTAGGGCACGCCGCTCCTGCGCGATGGGTTCTTCGCCCGTACGGATAGCGGCCAAACATGCACGGTCAACGGCCGAAATGGCTCATGCCTGCCGTCTCGCGCGGCGGCTTGTGCTGGTTTCGGCCGTTTTGTGCGCGAAGATTGCAAAATATGGAACATGGAACGAGGTCTTTTTCGGTGCCAAACGCTCAAGGTCTGTACGATCCGCAATGGGAACACGATGCCTGCGGCATCGGCGCCGTGGTCAATATCTCGGGCCGACGCGATCACGCGATTGTCGAGTACGGCCGACAAGTGCTGCTGAACCTCATGCATCGCGGCGCGGCCGGCGCCGATGAATCGACCGGCGATGGGGCGGGCATTTTGTTCCAAATCCCCGATGAGTTTTTCCGTTCCGAGGCCGAGCGGCTCGGATTCGAGTTGCCCGACCTCGAAAGCTACGGCGTGGGCATGTTTTTCTTGCCGCAAGACGCCGAACTGCGCCGCCGTTGCG
>CAZWNM010000126.1:0-6349 GCA_964635765.1 uncultured Planctomycetaceae bacterium
CTTCCGTCACGCGGCTGCCGTGAAGCCGCAGCGGTTCCAAAACCGAAACGGCGTCGTATTTCGGCGCGGCGATTTCCGAGTTGCCGTAAAATAATTTTCGTTTTTCGCCGCCTTCGGCGAGAAACATCGCCCGATATACGCTGCCGAGGGTTTTTATGCCGGTGATTTTCAGCGGCGGATTGTCTTCGTTGCGAATCACGATGCGATACTCTTCATAGCGTCCCTCGGGCAGCGCAATTTGCAACTTCCGCTCGCGGTAACCGCCGAATTCCAAACCCGACACATGGCCTGAGGCGATTTCGTTCCATCGCGTGCGATTGTTGTGTTTTACGGGCGTCTGCACCTTCACGTCGCGGCTGAAGTTGCGGCTCGACGTTTCGAGCGTCAATTCCACCAACGGCTCGCGGTGCGTGCGGATGTCGATGACTGTCGATTTTTCCTTGGCGTCCTCCTCGACTCGCGTCATTTCGACCGGATACGCGATTCGCTTTTCATCCTCGGTGATATTTTCCGTTCGCTCACCCCAGAACTCGATGCGGTCGATGCGGAACGGGCGGCGCTCCAAAACAGTTTTTTCGATCCGCTCGGTTTCCTTTCCGGCCTTGGATTTTCGCGTGAGTTCCAAAAACGGCGATTCCTTCGCATCGCTGATGTCGGAAATGGCAACCTTGAACCAGCGATACTCGTTCTTCGGCAGTTGCACCTCGCGGTTGCTCACATCCATATATCGGGTGTAGTCGAACACGATCCCATTATCGACCAGAGGCGTCCACTCGCGGCCGTCGCGGCTGCCGAAAACCCGAACGCGGCGTTCGTAATCCGAAAGCGGCGTGTGAACGGCCAGTCCGGCGGCTGACGGCGCATGGTCATCCAATTGCAACACGACGTCCAGCCCGTCGCCTTCTTCGTGAAGTGAAATCACATGGCTCGCACACGGAATGCGAACGGCGCGGCTGCGGCTTTCGGCCGCTTTTTCCAGCAGAAACGGCGTTTCGTGGCCGGCGGCGTCAAAAACGCGAACGTCAGGAAATCCGTCGCGCGTGCCGGCGTACACATCGGCGTCGAACGGCACGGCAACGATGCTTTCCTGTCTTTCTTTCGCCGCGCCGGTTTGCCACTCGATATCTATCCGGCAGCGGAACGCCGACGTTTCTGCCGACGTGGCGACCGCGGCGATGCACATCAGCAAACACCCGGCGATGAGTCGAATTGTTTTGCGCAAAGTCATTTCTCATCCTCCTCTTTTTTTCGCAATGCCGCCAGCGCCGGTTGGCATTTGATGTAAAGGAGCGAGCCACAGAGCATCAGCACGCCGAGCAGCAGGAAGGCGATGATGCGATAGAGTTGATCGAGATGGACCAGATCGAAGAACAACACTTTGACGGCGACCACGGTGAATAGCGCCAAGCCGACGTAGCGGATCGATCGGGCGTCCTTCCACATGCCGACGATGAGGAGCGCCAGGGCGAACAGCGACCACAGGATCGAGATGCCGCCGGCCCGCATCTCCGGCATGAAATAGCCCAATGCGGTGTTGGTTTCGAGCGAGAGGAACACGAACAAGAGCGCGACGGCCGCGATGCCGAACAGTTTCGCCGCCACGTGGGCATTTTCAGGCTGGCTCTGCTTTTCCGTCAAGCCGGCCAGCAAATAACAGCCGCAGCCGAGGAAGGCGATAATGGCGCCGAAGTCCAACAGCCGCATTCCGCCGTCGAGGAAACTGTACGTGAAACGGCGGCCGGCCTCGTCATAGAGGCGATATTGCATGTCGGCGGTGATGTTCCACGCCACGAGATCGAAGTAGCAGAGTTTCACGGCGAGGCCGATTACCAACAGGACGAGAATGCCCAACAGGGCGTCGTTCGGCGCGCCGCGATATTCGACCAACACGAACGCGCAAAGGCCGATCCACAACAGCGAGAGCATCGGCATTCGCAAGGCCGGGCAAAAATATCCGAACGACTGATTCAGTTCCAAGTGCAGCGTCAAAAATGTCATCGCGGCCACAACGGCCACTGTCGCGACGACGAACCATTGCCGGCCGATCCACGGCGCGATGTCGTTTTCGCGGCCGACCGACGCTGTCAAGAACGCCTTCGGCGGATCACGATGCAGCAGCCAGCCGCCGCCGGCCAGCGACGCGATGGGAATGCCGAATTCCAGAAGCCGTTCGACCATGCTCCAAAGATAATCGCCCGCGGCAAGGCTCATCGCGCCGGCCGCATGACCGGCGAAATACTGCTGTTGCAAATCGAACAGGCCGAAGCGGCCGAGGACGAAGGCGTAGAGCAGATAGGCGATATGACGCAGGAATTCGCTCTCCAGCTTGCCGGCAATCCAAAGCATCACGAGCGCCTGAATGGCCCAGGACGCCGTGATCCATTGATCGGACAGGGCAAGTGGAACGGTGACGGCCAGGAAGAACGACGCGAGCGCAATGAACGAAAATAGCAACTCGCGATCGAGAATTTTGCGGATGAGGAAGTAATAGACGTGGGCGGCGTAAAACGCGGCGAGGGCGAGGCTGACCACGGCGGTCCACTTTTCGCCGTGCGTGCAAAACGCGCCCCGCACCATCCCGTAGCTAACGCCGAAGAAGACGCCGGCGTTGATGAACAGGGCCAACACGTCGAGCAGCGTCGATTTCTTGCGATGCGCCATGTTGAACCAAAACGTCATGGTCGAATACAACGCGAAGAAACCGATGACAAACGGCATCACTTGCCAGAAGTATTGATCTTGGCTTTGCCAGTAATGCCACTCATTCATCGTGGCGAAGAACAGGCCGTAAGTGCCGATAAAGCTGAGGTAGTTGAGCAGATGCCAATTTTTTTTGCAACTGACGCCGAACACGCCGACGCTGAGCACGAGCAGATAGGCGTAGAGGCCGACGAAATTGGCCTCGCCGGTCCGCAACATAATCGGCGTTCCAAAGCCGCCCAAGATGCCCAAGACGGCCACCAACAACGAATTGAACCGAACGGCGATCCAGCCGGCCATGCATGTGACGACGACCATCAGCCCAAGCGTCAGCAGCGGGTCTTCGACGATGTGGTGGATATTGTGTGCGACGAAGACACATGAATATAGCGAGGCGATGCCGGCGCCGATCAAACCTTGGCCGAACAGATGATACTTGCGGCCGAGCATTTGCGTGCCGGCGACCAACATGCCAAGCCCTACCACCGTGCCGAGCAACACTTGGCCGCGGCCATCGAGCCAGCCGTTGGCGATCGAATAACCGACCCCAAGCACGATGCCGATCACCAGAATCAGCACGCCGACTCGCAACAGCCAGTTGCGAGCTACGGCGTACTCCATCGACTCGCCTTCGGCCACCTCATCCTCGCCGACGAGAATCCAACGCCAGGTTTTTTGCAAAATTTCCTGTGCGGCGGTTTCAAACCGACTCGACTCGCGCGGCGCGAGCGGCACGATAGACGGTGTGCCGATCGGCGCGACGGCGGGCCGCGATGGGCGAGTCTCTTGCGTTTTTTCGTGGAACGACTGCCATGCCGGACGCGGCGATTCGGATTCCGGAGGCATTTTCGGATGCGGCGGCTCGAAGGGGGAAACGAGCGGCTTTTCCGGTTCGACAATCGCATCCAACGGTTGTTCGATTGGTGGCGATTTCGGCACGGGCGAAGCCGCCGCTTGGATCGGCTGCACGGCGGGCTTTTCTTTTTCCTGCCTGCCCGCACTCGATGGCCCACCGCCAAGCCGCTGAACCATTTGATCGACGGTCCGCTCGATGCGACTCAAGTGTCGCGCCAGGTTGTCGTAGTCGTGTTCCTGCCGCCGCGCGATGGAAAACGTGCGTGCTAAAATAATGAAAGGAACGGCGGCTGCGGCAAGAACCAAAACGCCGATGAACAGCACTGCTGGATCCATGATTCCCCCCATTTGCAGGACGGTTGTAATATGGCAAGTATACCCCCGGCGACCGCCAGTGGCAATTCCCATTGGCTCCCATTTGTTAGGCGAAAATATCGCCAAAACATAACGGGCCGGCGGAAAAAGGTGCGGTTGGCAGGTTTTCCGCCACGAAACGGGCGGAAGAAGGCCGAGATTCCGGCGGCGTGGCAGGGGCTATTGCGCGGCCTTCATTTTTTTCGGTCGAATGCACTCTTCGACGGCAAAGAAGCCGGCGTGGTTCCGTTTCCTTCTTCATGCCGAAGCACAACCATCTCGCCGGGGGCTAAAAAACGCCGCTGACGGAATATCGGCGTGAACTGATCGGGAAATGCCTTCGCGATTTCCCGCTCGTATTCGTCCGTTGTGATGACATACGAGCGTTTTGACGGCGATTTCGATTTCGCCAGAAAATTGGCCAACGCCTCTTGGGCCGTTTGTTTGGTCGAGGGATCGTCGTCGCACACCGTCACCGGATGCCGGGCGTAAAAAACCGTGCTCTCGCGGAAGAAGCGGTACGTGGCGATAGGCGAAATTACTTCCGGTTCTTTTGTTCCATCGTCGGCGCGAATCTTGGCGATCATCGGCCGGGCGTTTTGGAAACGATCGACCCGAATTGCGGCAAAACCGAAAACCGCCGTTAAGAATAATGCCGAAGTGACGGCGAACGCCACCACGGCCCGCTGGTGTTGAGCATGGAGGGTCGCACGCCAACTGAAAACGCCGCCGAAGACCAGAATCAAGCCGACCGAGCCGATCCACCACTCGCCGGGCAAAAAAGCCGCCGTCACGAACGGCACGGCTATCATGATGCCGACGCCGACCACAATTGTGGAAATCCATGCGTTGCGCAATGCCCAGCGACTGACGCCGGCCGGTTCGCTCAACCAGCGGTCGATGAAACACGCGGTCAACAGGGCCAATGCCGGATAGGCTGGAAGCAGGTAGTGCGGCAGTTTAGTTTTGCAGACCGACCACAGCACGAACCACGTGCCGAACCAGCAAACTGCCAGGAGGGTTCCGCTGCGGGATGGATTCTTCGCTGCGCTCAGAATGACGGGTTCGCTTTTCTTCAATCTTCCTACCACATCGACGAGCGTTGGCCCCAAAAAAACCGACCAGGGAAAGAATCCGATGAGAACGGCTGGAATTTGATAAAAATAATAGAGGAATGAAACGAACGCGGCCAGCAAGCGGTCGAACGAACTCGTGTCGCCGTGGCCGAGGATCGGTTGCTGGAAGGGGCGAAGATTGAACTCCAACAGAAATTGTCTCGGCCACGCCCAATCGGTTCGCCGCCCGACCTCGATATACCACGGCAATGCGACGACGGCCAAGACGAGAATGCCGGTGATCGGCCGCATGTTCCAAACGGCGCGCGGCAAGTTTCGCCAGCCGTCGTTGAACAATAAAAACACGCCGAGGGCGGCAATCGGCAACACCACGCCCACCGGCCCCTTGGCCAATGCCGCCAGACCGATGCAGGCGTACATAAGGACGGCGCAATTAGTGGTCAGTGGCCCGTGACCAGTGGTCAGCGAAACGCCGCGAGCGACGGTTCCGCACGGCTCTGAGTCTTCAGCCTCTCGTCGCTCGCCCCTCATCCCCTTTCCCAACACAAACCACAGAAACGCGAGCGTCGTAACCAACGTGAGCGGCGAATCGGCGGTGGCGGCGCGGGCGGAAAGCGTGAAGATCAACGTCGAGGCGGTGATCAATCCGGCCAAAAGGCCCACGCGAAGATTGAAGAGGATGCGTCCAAGATGAAACGCCGCCAAGGCTGTAGCCAAGCCCATGACGGCGGAAAAGAATCTGGCTCCGAATTCGGAATTGATGCCAAAGAGTCCGTAGCCGGCCATCATGTTCCAAAACATCAACGGCGGTTTTTCGGGAAACATCGCGCCGTTGAACCACGGCACGACCCAATCGTTGCGCTGGAGCATTTCTCGGGCGCAGGTGCCATAGAGGGCCTCGTCCATATCCCAAAGGCCGGTGGCGCCGAGATTCGTGAAGAAAATCAGGCCGGCGAAGGCCGCGATCCCGAGTTGGCAGCGAATCGATTGCGACATTTCTGGTAATTGGACTTGACACGAATGGCGGGAAAGTTTAAGCACACTCTAACTGATGTGCCCAAACCGGCCAACACCACTTCCGACCCCCACGGTCCATATGCGACAAAATCTTCGGAGATTTTTCCTGCCCGCCGTGTTGCTGCTGGCCGCGGCGGCGTCGCTCGGCGTCGATCTGCCGATCGCCATGACGTTCAAGCAGTGGAATCGGGAAGCCGCGACTCTTCAGGGGCGCGACAAGGTCATTCACGATTATCTCGGCTATTTCGACGTGTTCGAGACGTTCGGACACGGTTTGGGCGTGGTGTTGGCGCTGGTGGCGTTGCATCAGCTCGATCCCGGCCGGCGTTGGGCCATGCCGCGGGTGG
>CAZWNM010000127.1:0-6342 GCA_964635765.1 uncultured Planctomycetaceae bacterium
CGACCGCGTCGTCATCGCCGGCGGCATTTACGGAACCGTGACCAACGTACAACGCGAGCAGGATGAAGTGACCGTCAAGGTCGATGAGACCACGAACACGAAATTGCGCGTCACGCTGGGATCGATTGTCCGCGTGGTCGGCGAAGAGTCGTCGGGCGACCCGGCGAAAAGCTGATGTCGCATCATGGACGCACCATTTGTCATCCATAGCACTTTTTTACACATTTTGCGCGCCGCGGGCATGAAACCATCTCGCGCGGCGTCCGATTCGACAGGGAACCAACAGTCATGGCTTGGTATATGAATTCGCTATTTGCCCAAGTTGCAGCGCAGGGACCGAATGAACCGCAGGCGGCGAGTGGAGTGCCCGGCTACATCCATTTCCTGATCGTCATCGGCGTGCTCGTCGTATCGGCCGTTCTCGGCGGCTACCTCGGCAAGAAGCTCCGCATGCCCGACCACGGCTGGCGAATCGGCATCATCCTGTTCAGCATTTTAGCGAGCTTGGTGGTGTTGACGATGGGTCCGAACATGAAATGGGGCATCGATCTCCGCGGCGGCGCGCTGTTGGTCTACGAAGTCGATCAAACCAAGTTGCGGACCGACCAGACGGTCGATATGGACAAGCTCATCGGCGCGGTGAAGCTGCGTCTGAATCCGGCCGGCCAGAAAGAGTTGACCGTTCGCACCTACGGCAAGGAGCAGATTGAAATTCTCATTCCCGAGGTGGAAGGCGATCAGGTGTCGCGCATCGAGCAGCTTATCAGCCGCGTCGGCACGCTCCAGTTCCGCATTTTGGCGAGCCGCCAGGTCGACGATGACGCCCAGTTCATCAAGCGGGCCGAGGCCGACGCGTCGAAGTCGCAGATGCAGCTCACCGACCCCTTCAGCGGCAAGTTGCAGGCATGGTGGGTGCCGGTCAAGCCGGCAGAGGAGCAGGCGTTCAAGCGAGACGCCGAGCAAATCGTCTTGCGCATCCGCAAGGTCGATAATCGCGATGTGATGGAAGTCCTCGTCTTGGAAGACAAATGGAACGTCAACGGCGGCTACTTGAAGCAGGCAAATTCCGAAACCGATCAACAGACCGGCAAGCCGTGCGTCGGTTTTAAATTCAACACCCAGGGCGCGATATTGAGCGGCGGCCTAACCGGCGATAATAAGCCGCAAACGATCGGCAGAACCACCATCGAACGTCGCATGGGCATCATCCTCGACGACGAGCTTTACACCGCCCCGACGATTCAATCGACGATTACCGACAGCGGCGTCATCACCGGCGACTTCAAGCAGGAGGAAGTTGACGGCATCGTCAACGTGCTGAACGCCGGCAGCCTGCCCGCCGCATTGGTCAAGGAGCCGATCAGCAAGCAGTTCATCGGCCCGACGCTCGGCAGCGACACGATCGAGAGCAGCAAGAAGGCCATCATCATCGCGTCGATCGCCGTGCCGTTGTTCATGCTCATTTATTACCATTTCTGCGGCATCGTGGCCGTCATCGCATTGGTCTTGAACATGCTGATGTTGTTCGCCATCATGTTGGCGTGCAACGTGGCGTTCACCCTGACCGGCTTGGCCAGCTTGGCGTTGACGATCGGCATGGCCGTCGATAACAACGTGCTGGTTTTCGAGCGCATGCGCGAGGAAATGGAACGCGGCGCCACCGTGCGCATGGCCATCCGCAACGCCTTCCATCGGGCAAGCGCCACGATCATCGACTGCAACTCGACCCACTTGATCGCCGCCGCCGTGCTCTACACGGTCGGTTCCGATCAACTTCGCGGTTTCGCCGTTCCGCTGTTGTTGGGCACGGCCATCAGCATCTACACGTCGGTGTTCGTCGCCCACGTGATTTTCGACATCGCCGAGAAGCGGCAGTGGATCACCAAGCTCAAAATGTTCCACATCATCCGCCACACGAGCATCGATTTCATGGGCTGGTTCCCCTTCTGCGCGACCGCTTCGATTGTGATTACCGTGGGCGCGTTGTTTGTGACGTACCTTCGCGGCCCCGGCATCCTCGACATCGACTTCACCGGCGGCGTGTCGGTGCAGGTCGTGTTCCGCGAGCCGCAAAAGGCCGACAAGGTTCGCCAAATGCTTGAGGAGCATCAGAAGGAATTGCCCGACTTGGCCATCTCCGAGGTGCAGGCGACCAGCAATACCCAGGCAGGGCTTCAATACGTCCTCAACACTTCGCAGTCGGACATCGCGACCGTCAAGGGCACGCTGGCCAAGGTTTTTAGCGACAAACTCGTGCGCAACGCGCTCAGCTTCACCGAGCCGACAGCCATAACGCCGGCGAAGAAAGCCGCGCCATCGGGCGAGAAACAATCGCGAATTGCCTTGCCGCCCAACACATGGCTCGCGTCGGCCGCCCGAGACGGCGTGATGCTGGCGTTGGCCGATGAGCCGGCGAAATCGAAAAACACCACTCCGGCAGACGTGAAAAAAACGCCGGCGGAAGCTGCAAAACCGGTCGAAACGCCGACCGTGCCGGCCGCGCCCGCCTTCTCGCCGGATCAGCCGTATGCCGGCGGCTCGGAGGCCGATCTGACGTTCCAAGTGCCGCTGAACACCGCCGCCGTCGAACAGGCGATGGCGTTGGCGATGGAAACGCAGCAGATTGTGGTCAAATCGACGCCGTTTATCGTGACCCGGCTGGGCGATCAATCGCCTAGCGCGAAATGGCATCTGAAGAGCGCGTTGCCGCCCGACCGATTGAAGGCCGTTTTGGCGACGTTGAAAGAGCAGACCTCGGCCAGCCCGATGTTCCCCGGCGTCAGCAACATCGGCAGCGCGGTGGCCGGCGGCATGTATCGCAAGGCGATTTACGCCGTCGTCGCAAGCTGGATCTGCATGACCATCTACCTGTGGATTCGATTCCAAAACGTCGTGTTCGGCTTCGCGGCCGTGGTCGCGTTGGTCCACGACGTGTTGGTCATGCTCGGCGCCATCGCCATCAGCATGTATATCGCCAATTATACGGGCTTTCTCCTGATCGAGCCGTTCAAGATCAACCTGACGATCATCGCGGCATTTTTGACGATCATCGGCTACTCGGTCAACGACACGATCGTGGTCTTCGACCGAATCCGCGAGAACCGCGGCAAAGACCCCGATATGACGCGGAAGATGATCAACGACAGCACCAACCAAACCTTGAGCCGAACGTTGCTCACGTCGTTCACCGTGTTCCTGGTCGTGGCGATTCTTTACGCGATCGGCGGCAGCGCGGTTCACGGTTTCGCCTTCGCCTTGTTGATCGGCGTCATCACCGGCACGTACAGTTCGATTTACGTCGCCGCCCCGATCTTGCTCTGGCTGGTCGGCGCCCACAAAAAGCTCACTGCGTGATGCGGTGAAAAAACGCACCGACAAAAAGCTCACCACGGAGACACGGAGGGCACGGAGAGAAAGCCTCACGCAAAGTAGTAGGTTATGCTTTAGCATAACAAAATGCCAATCCGTTCAATGTTATGCTGAAGCATAACCTACGGAACTGGAATCTCCAGCACAACTATGTGGAACAACGTCTTCGATTTCTTTGCGTGGCAGCCAGTCCACATTTGGGCCGTTGCCGCCGTGTTTGGCCTTCTGTTTCTGGCGGCGATCCTAGCGAAGGCTCACTATCCACAGCTTCGCAGCCTGCCATTATTCATCGCCTTTGTTATGTGGCTGGCCTTTGGCTTTGGCGAACGCGAAGCTGTCATTCACAGAGCGAACATTCGTATTGATATTGTTTTTGGCTGGCCATTTTTCTTTGCCGGGACGGCGCTCCTCATTGGTCTCTTCATTCTGAGTCTCATCCGTGCTGTTAGAGCAGCGAAGGAGAGGAAGATAACAACACTATTTACCAGTCTTCCCATCATCGTCGCAGGCCCCATCGTGACGGCCTTCCTGCTCATAGGAGGCAAGGGCGATGGAAAAGTCTCCGCTACCCTCGTCATTATCGTCTTGATTTTGAGTGCCGTTCCGGCCGTGGTGAGCACCGTTGCTCATCTCATATTCAAGAACCTGTTGCTTGGCACGGTCGTCAGTGTTTTTATTTCGGAACTCCTTTACGTTTTGCTTCAGCTGGCATACTGCTTCTGCACGCCTAAAAGTGCCGAAGCCTTTATGTGGCTGCCGATCATGCTCCTGTTCCTGATTCCCTATGCGTTTCCCACGGCGCTTTCAGTATCGTGGGGCACCGGCATAATCGTATTGGGTTTTGGTGAGGGCAAGAGTGACCGTAAGAGCCACCATTCGCCGGATTTGGCGAAAAGTCTAATTGAGGACGATGATGCACAAAAGCGAGAAAGAGCAAATGCCATCGCTTCTCCACCAACCCCATCTTCAAAACCCCTTGCGCCTTAGCGCCTTTGCGTGAGGCTTTTTCTTCGCTTCCTTCTCCGTGTCCTCCGTGTCTCCGTGGTGTTTTTTTATTTTCCATTTGTTTGCCGCGCGGCCTCGTAGGCGGCGATGCCGACGGTGACGGATAGGTTCAGGCTGCGAGCCGCGTCGGCCATCGGAATGCGAAGGCAGCGGCTCGGCTCGGCCGCCAAGAGCGACGGCGGCAGGCCGCGCGATTCGCTGCCGAACACCAGGGCGTCGTCGGCCGAAAATACGGCGTCGGTGTACGGCCGCTCGGCCCGCTTCGTGAAAAACCACAATTGCCGCTGGCCAAGCCGTGCTAAGAGCGATGCCCAATCTTCGACGGCTTCCCAATCGAGGTGTTGCCAATAGTCGAGGCCGGCGCGGCGCAAGTGGCGGTCGTCGAGCTGAAATCCGAACGGACGCACGAGCCAGAGTTTCGCGCCCAAGGCGACGCACGTTCGGCCGACGTTGCCGGTGTTGTCTGGAATCTCCGGCTCGTGAAGCACAATGTGAAGCATTTTTCCGTCCAAAAGAAAATGCACCACGGAGACGCGGAGGACGCGGAGAAAAGAGCAGTGAAAAGGAAACCGCGAATCATCGCTAATAAACGCGAATCAACACCAAACTATTTTGCTTTGTGGCGCTAAACATTTTTCATTGGTATCCATTGCCAAAAATCATCTGCGAAATCATTCGCGCTGATTTGCGTTTATCCGCGGTTCATTCCCTTTTCTCCAGTGTTTTTCCGTGTCTCCGTGGTGATCTTTTATTTTCTATTATTTCTTGCGGCGGCGTTTTTGGCGATCAGCCCGGCGATGTAGCCGCCCTTGAAGCCGGCGTCGATGTTCACCACCGAGACATTCGAGGCGCAACTGTTGAGCATTCCCAAGAGCGCCGCGACGCCGCCGAAACTGGCGCCGTAGCCGACGCTGGTGGGCACGGCGATGACCGGGCAAGCGACGTGCCCGCCCACCACGCTCGGCAACGCACCTTCCATGCCCGCGATGACCACGACGGCGTCGGCCCCGTCGAAGGCGTCCAAATTGGCCAGCAGCCGATGCGGGCCGGCGACGCCGATATCGGGCAGGAACGTGACTTCTGCGCCGGTCCAAACGGCCGTCTCGCGCGCCTCTTCGGCCACCGGCAAATCGCTCGTTCCGGCTGTGACGATCGTCACTTTTCCGCGTTCGCGCTCTTCATGCCCTTCGCACTTTTCACGCCTTTCGATCCGCAACGTCCGGCCGAGGGCGTTGTAGCGGGCCGTCGGAAATGTTTGGAGCAACGCGGCGGCCTGCTCCGGCGACACGCGCGTGGCCAACACGTCGGCATGATGGCGGAGCAAGGCGCTCAAGATTTCTTCCATGTCGGCGACGGTTTTGCCGGCCGCAAAAACGACCTCGGGAAATCCGCAGCGACGGCAGCGGTCGAGATCGACCATCGCGCCGCCCGTCGCGGCAATCGAAGGCTGCGCGATGCGATCGACGAACGCATCGAGGGAGAGTTCGCCCGAGAGGAGTTGGGCGGCTAGCTGTCGCAGGTCGTATTGAGACATGATTTTTTGATGAACGCGTCAATGATCGGGGCGATTCGCTCGTGGGCGTCTTCCACCACGTAGTGGGCGGCGTCGGCTATGCGATGCGTCTCGGCCTGGGGAAAGAACTCGAGGAATCGATCCAAAAACCACGGCGTAAAACACCAATCACGCATCCCCCAAATCAAACAAACCGGATGGCGGCGGAACTGGCCCAAGCCGTTTTCAATATCCACAAGCGTTTGATACGTCGGATGCTTCGGCGACATCGGAATATCGATCGCGAACTGCGATACGGCCACGCGATGCGCCCAGGAATCGTACGGGGCCAAGTAGCCGGCCTTCACCGCGGGCGTCATGCGTTCCAGCTTGCAGGTCGTTGTGCGAAGCGCGGCGCGAACAAACAGATTCAATCCCTGTACGGCCGCCGGGCCAAGCAACGGAATGCGGCAGAG
>CAZWNM010000128.1:0-809 GCA_964635765.1 uncultured Planctomycetaceae bacterium
CAGCGCCATGCTCATCGCCATGCGATGATCGTCGTATGTGTCGATCTCGGCGCCATGCAACGCGCGCGGCACGATCGTCAGCCCGTCGTTGCGCTCCTCGACCGCCGCGCCGAACTTCCGTAGCTCCACGGCCAGGGCGTGAATCCGATCGGTTTCCTTGCGGCGAATGTGGGCGACGCCGCGAATCGTCGTCGGCCCGGCCGCAAAAACCGCCGCGGCGCCAAGCGTCTGAACCGTATCGCTGATGGCGTTCATGTCGATGTCGATGCCGCGCAACGGGCGGCCGACGACCGTGATACCGGCGTCCGACTCGCGCACTTCGCAGCCCATCCGCCGCAAGCAATCGCAAAACGCCACGTCGCCCTGCAAGCTGTTGGCGATCGAAAGCCCTTCGACCGTTACGCGGCCTTGCGTGATTGCCGCCGCGGCGAAAAAATAGCTGGCGGCCGAGGCGTCCGGCTCGACGGCGTAGCGGCGGCCGCGATAACGCTGCCCGGCGCGAATGACGAATCGGCGGTATTCTTCCGCATGCACCTCGACGCCGAACGACGCCATGACGGCCCGGGTCATGTCGATGTACGGCCGTGATACGAGCGCGCCTTCGACGAGCAATTCCACGTCGGTTTCCGCATAGGGCGAAGCCAACAGCAGTCCGCTTAAGAATTGGCTCGAGATATCGCTAGCCACGACCGCTCGCCCGCCGCGCAGGCCGCGGCCATGCACCACGACCGGCGGACAAGCACTCGATGATTCACAAGCGACGTCGGCGCCGAGTTGCCGCAAGGCGGCTAGCAAGTTTCCGATGGGCC
>CAZWNM010000128.1:819-6313 GCA_964635765.1 uncultured Planctomycetaceae bacterium
CGACGACCGGCAGACAGCCGTTGTCCCATACCGAAACCGCATCGGCCCCAAGCTGCCGCAAGGCAGTCAACAGGTCTCCGATGGGCCGCTCGCGCATGCGCGGCGTGCCGTCGAGCCGATACGTGCCGCGTCCGAGCGTGAGCATGGCCGTGAGAAATCGCGCGGTGGTGCCGCTGTTGGCCGCGTAAAGATCGACGCATTTTTTCGATGCCGGCAATTGTTGGACGCCGACGACTCGCACCACGGCGGCGGCCGGATCGTCTTTATCGACGACGCCGAGCCGTTGCAAGGCGGCCGGATCGTGTTCGACGGCGACGCCGAGCCGCTGCAAGGCGGCAATCATCACCCGAGTGTCGTCGCAATCGAGCGCGCCGGTGAGCGTCGATTCGCCATCGGCCAACGCGGCGCAGACCAACGCGCGGTTGGTGATGCTTTTCGAGCCTGGGGGGCGAATTTTTCCGGCAATCGGGCCGGTCGGGTGAATTTCGATGGAATCGTGCATGTCGCTATTATAGCGTGAACGTCTACCCGCCAATAGAACTGGCAAACCTCTGGTTTTTTGCAACGGATGGCAAGAATTTCAGAGTCGCGGCAACCCTCTTACAACGATTACAATTGTTGCAATGCTTTTTCGGAAAAAAACACGCAACTGATTGCAAGCGAGCCAGTTACGGTAGTCTCTGCACCATTGATTTTGCCGCTCGGGGGTCCGATTTTAACGATTAGGCACGATAGAGGCTCGGAGGGGTGTTTGTGGCTCTAATGGGTGGTGGGCTACGCTTTTTCAGCCCATTGGTATAGAATACCACGGTTGAAAAGGGTCGGAGCCGACAGCAGCTCAGACAAAAACGACGGTGTCTCCGATTGGTGCGAACCTTTTCTTACAAGGAAGCGTATAGAATAATGAACGGCACGGTGGAACAACTGCGATTGCGTGCCTGCGGCCCAAATCCGCTGGTCTCCTGGAGCGACGAGCAACTGCTGCTGAGTTACCGTTCGAAACCGGACGCTCAGGTATTTGAGGAGTTTGTCCGTCGCTACGAGAAAGAATTGTACGGCTATCTGCGGCATTTCCTTGGCGATGCCGAGATGGCGGAAGACGTGTTTCAACAGACGTTTTTGCAAGTTCATCTCAAGTGTGACCAGTTCGAGCCGGGCCGAAAGGTGCGTCCGTGGCTGTATACAGTCGCCACGAACCGGGCGATCGACTGCCAACGCCACGCGCGGCGTCATCGGATGGGCAGTCTCGATCGGATCGTTCGAGGCGACACGGTGGAAGATACGGGCGTGCTGGCCGACTTGATCGGCGCCGCGATGAACGGCCCCGACGACGAGGCCGAGATCGCCGAACAACACGAAGCCCTACACCGAGCCGTCGATGCGCTGCCTGAGGTTTGCCGAGAAGCGGTGATTTTGGTTTACTTCCAAGGGTTGAAGTATCGCGAAGCGGCTGAAATCCTGTCGCTTCCAGTGGGGACCGTGAAAAGTCGCGTGCATATCGCCATCGAAAAACTCACCGAAGCGCTTTCCATGCTGCGACTGCCAAACTAAGACCTTTGCATTGCCGACGTTACGACGGATACCGCATGACCGATCCAATCCACCAACAAGTGCTCGGCCACCTATTCGGCGCGCTCGACGACGGCGAGCAAGCGTGGGTGGAGTCGCGGCTGGAGTGCGACGGAGACTATCGGCGTCAGTGCTTGAAGTGGCGGCGGCGTCTCGCGCCGTTGGACGCCGCACGGCCCGACTTCGAGCCACCGCCCGGCTTGGCCGAGCGAACATGCCGACTGGTGGCCGCCAGCGGATCGATGCCGCGCCGCCGTCGGCCGTCGTTCCGAAGGATGAGCGCCGACGTGACGGTCGGCCACGGCAGCGTCCACGGCCGTTGGCTCGACGTTGCGGTGGTGATGTTCATCGTGGCGGCGATTGGCTCGCTGACGATGCCCGCGATTCAGAATAGTCGCTCTCACGCGCGAATGGCGACCTGCCAACAGCGACTGCAGCAGGTCGGTCAGGCGTTGACGCAATATGGCTATCGCCAGGGCCATGCCTTGTCGGATTTTGCCGACAACGAACGGTTGACCCCGGCGGGCTTGTTTGCCGCATGCCGAATTGAAGAAGAATTGGCCGACGACAGCACGGCCATTCCCGACGCCTGGCTGGCCGCACAGGGCATTTTGCACTGGTCGCGGCAAGTCGGCTCCTGGATCGCCGGACTCGAAACGCCGGCGTCTTCCAACACGATGCTTTCCCTCCCCTCGGAACCGATGGTTGGGAGCGTCAATACGCCGTACAATCAGTGGTCCGATACGTGGCGTGCCGACCCGACCGGCAGCCAGGTGGAAACCCAGCCCGCCACGACTGCAATGCTGGCCGACGCTCCCATGGCAGACTTGTCGGGCCAAACTCCCGATTGGCACGGCGGCCAGGGCCGCAACGTTTTCTTCGAGGACGGCCACGTCTGCGTGATGCCGAGTGCGATGTCGCATGACGCGGCCGGCTCGCGCCTCGCCGGCGACGCTTCTTTCGTCCAGCCTCGCGTTTTCATCCCGGTCTCGTTCATCGCCGGCCCGAAACACGATTAGTTTTCATCGGCCGATCGTGGATAGCGGGCTAGCCCGTCGCCCCTCATCTCTATATACTATCGGAATGGCACGCGAACCGATTTTGCAACAACCGTCGGCGTTCGACGATCAAGACCGCGACCTTCGCCCGCAACACATGGGCGATATGGTCGGTCAACGCGAGGTGTATGCGCGGGTGCAAATCGCCGTCGATGCCGCCTCGAAACGCGGCGAACCGCTCGGCCATATTTTGTTCGACGGGCCGCCCGGCCTCGGCAAGACCACGTTCGCCATGTGCATCCCGCGCGATCTCGGCGTCGGATTTCAAATCGCCAGCGGGGCGGCGCTGGCCGCGCCGAAAGACGTCATTCCGTATCTGACCAACGCCGAGGAACGCTCGGTGTTGTTCATCGACGAGATTCATCGGCTGCCGAAAGCGGTCGAGGAGTTCTTGTATCCGGCGATGGAGGATTTCCGCATCGATCTGACCTTGGGCGAGGGCGTCAACGCGCGGACGATCAACATGGCGCTGCGTCCGTTCACCATGATCGGCGCGACGACCCGAAGCGGCCTGCTTTCCGCGCCGCTGCGCGATCGGTTCCAAATGCGCGAGCATCTCGACTTTTACACGGTCGAGGAACTTGCGGAAATCGTTCGGCGCAATGCAAAAAAACTTCGCGTGGAAATCGACGGAGCGTCGTCCGCCGAAATCGCCGGCCGAAGCCGGGGCACGCCGCGATTGGCGAACAACCGGCTTCGCTGGGTGCGCGATTACGCGCAGAGCAAGGCCGATGGCCGCATTTCGCTCCAAGTCGCCCGCGACGCACTCGCCATGCAAGGCATCGATCCGCTGGGACTCGATCCGCAAGATCGAAAGTATATGGAGACCATCGCCCGGGTGTTCGGCGGCGGGCCGGTCGGCGTGGAGGCGGTCGCCCACACGATGAACGCCGCACCCGACACGATGATCGACGAGGTGGAGCCATTCTTGTTGCGGAGCGGGCTGGTGGTCCGCACGCCGCGCGGCCGGCGATTGACGGCCGCCGCGTTCGAGCATCTCGGCCTCAGTCCCGTGGACGATTCCGCCGCGTCGGGCCAGCGGCCATTGTTTTCGTGAGCGTTTGTTTGCTTCCACGGCGAATGTTGCCGTTCCAGCCACGGTCTGGTATACTTGAACGAGTAGCGTGACGGCAGAAATCATCGGGGATTGAACATGGAACATGTAGCACAGCACACGGTTGAGATACCGCAAAGCATTTTGGTCAGTGCGCAAAGCCTGGACGATTTGGACGATTGGCTTGCGGCGAACGATCCGGAATTTCTCGGCGAAGTTCGGCGGATTCGCAACGAAGAGGATTTGGCCGGCGCCGGCAAGGACATCGTGGAGGTTTTGAAGCGATGGCCTATCGAGTAATCGTTCTTCCCACGGCCGAGACGGACCTCGAAAGCCTCGATCCCGAGGTTCGCCGTCGAATCCTGCGCCGCATCGTGTGGCTTGGCGAAAACGCTTCGCAGATGATCCATCATTCGCTCACGAATATGCCGGAAGATTTGGCCGGCTTGTGCCGTTTGCGAATCGGCGACTATCGGATCGTTTATTGGGTCTTTCACTCGCTGAAAGAATTGAAGATATACCGAATACGGCATCGCTCCGAAGTGTATCGACGATTTTAGTCGTGTTCGTTTCGACGCGATGCGATACGCATTTCAACTTGGAAAAACACTGCGTGAATTCACAGCAGCCGGTACGCCGCGATTACGGTTATCGATTGGTCGCGTTGGCGTTATTCATCGCCGTCGTGGGCGTCGCGGCGCCGATCCCGTCGTTTTGGGAGTTTTACAACATTCCCGCCGGCACGGCGTGTCGTCCGATAGGCTCAACGATGGCTTTTTTCTTGGCGGGAATCGGCACGCCGCTCTTGACGCTTCTATTGGCCCGGCTGGCTCGGCCGAGCAGCAATGCCGGCCGCCGGCTTGCGATTGCCGCCTCGCTCCTCTCGCTGGTTCCGTTTCCGCTGTACTATTTTCTGTCGCGTTGGATCATTTCCGCACACCATCTGACGCTGCTGCCGTGAGGTTCGCCGTCACCTTCGATTCAATTCATCTTCCAATTGCTGCCACGTCTTTTTGAGTCCGGGCAACGCCTCCTTGTCAATGGTCGGATTCTGCACCGGGCCGGTAACATGAATCTGCATGATCTGCTGGCTCGCGGCGCGGAAAATATCCTTGACGATCGGCACATCCAACTCGTTGCGGCCGACTTGGGTGTAAAACTTCATGTCGAGCTTCATCTGCGAATCCAGCTCGCCCCTCCCGAGAAGACTGATGGCGTCGCCGTGGAAGTCGATGGGGTCGAAGTAAATGTGCTCGCCCTTGACTTGATAATGGGCCGCAACGTCGCTGAAGGCGTTTTGATCGGGCGGGCGAATGCTGAGTAATTTCAGCAGCGAAACCATGGCCGGCAACTCGTAAAGGTTGCACTCACTGAGTTTGATGTCGCCGAAGCCGCCAAGTTCGTTCCGGCTTCGCCCGCTGCCGGTCAAATTGGCCGAGACGGTGACTTTGCCTTGCACTTTTTGACGGATGCCGAGTTCCTTGGCGCATTGTTGCAAGCCGGCGTTGGTTAGCGTGAGATTCGCGGCGTAGCGCGGCGTTGCCTCGAACATTGCCCAGCCTTGGCCGACCAAGGTTCCGCCGAACAACGAGCCCGTCACCATTCGCGGCGGCCGTTGGATCGGGCCGGTGGCGGTGGTGAATTTGGAAGCGTTCTCGCGTGAATCGACCGATTCGCCGAACAGCGTCCACTCATTGTCGATCCAAAACGGTCCCATCACGCGCGTGAGTTGGCAATCCTTGACCGTGAGCGAATCGAGGGCCAATTCGCCTCGCGTGCGGATCAGCCGGCCGTCGAATCCGCCGCGCAGCCC
>CAZWNM010000129.1:0-6299 GCA_964635765.1 uncultured Planctomycetaceae bacterium
CCGACGATCGCATCAGCAAACGTGTATTGTTCCTCGACGCCGCAGAGCATTGCAGCATCGCCCCCGCGCGGATCGGCATCGACCAGCAGCGTGCGGGCGCCGGCTTGCGCCACGGCCGCCGCGAAATTCAATGCGACAGTCGTCGTTCCCACGCCGCCTTTGCCGCCGACAACCGCGAGCGTGGCCGGCCGAGCGTCCGAGGTCGGACGTTCGCGTCGCGCCGTCAATCGTCGAAGGTCATGGGCTTGGTCGAGCATGAAAAAGTTTTCCGTTATCAGTGGTCAGTTTACCATCCACTATCCGCTGGCCACGAATCAAATCTCCAACATCAATCTGGCCAATTGATGGGCGTCGGCCACGGAGATGTCGTCGGGCACGTTTTGGCCGTCGGTCAAGTAACTTAACGGCAAACCGCTGGAACGAAGCACCGGCAGCAAATTGCCCAGCCCGGTTGCTTCGTCGAGCTTCGTGAAAAGCAGCGAAGTGGCGCCGATAGCGGCGAATTGCTTGACGGTTTGTTCCAGCGTGTGCGAGCTTGCCATGCTGCTCAACACGAGATGCACCTCGTCGGCGGCGGCCTCGGCCAGGAATACTTTCAACTCCTGAAGGCGAATCTCGTCTTTCGGACTGCGGCCGGCGGTGTCCAACAAAATCAAATCCAAGTGGCTCATCCGTTCGACAGTCTCCCGCATTTCGCGCGGCGTCGAAACGACGTGCATCGGCAGGTCGATGATGTCGGCGTATGTACGCAACTGCTCGACGGCGGCGATGCGGTACGTATCGACGGTGATGAGGCCGACGCGGCGTTTTTCCTTCAAGCGAAAATTGGCGGCCAACTTGGCGATGGTCGTCGTTTTGCCCACGCCCGTCGGGCCGATGAACGCCGCCAACCGGCAGCGGCCGGGCGTAAGCTGGATCGGGCCGGCCCCGTGAATGTCGTCCTCGATCAGGCCGGCCACTCGGGCCTTCAGCATGATCGGATCAACGAGCCCTTCCGCTCGCGGATCGCTTCGCACCCGTTCGACCAACTCGCGGGCCACCTCCTCGCCCAGCTCGGCGTCGAGCAAATCGGTGAAAAGGCGAAATAATTCTTCCGGCCAATCGTTGCGGCTGTCACCCCGTGTATGTCGGCAAAGGTCTTTGACCATCGCCTGCAAGGTGCAAAGCTGGCCTTGCACCTGATGCGTCATTCTCGCTTCGTCGGCGGCGTTGACCTGAATTTTCTCCGGCGTCGGCGTTTCAGCCGGCTCGGCTTCCTTGCGACATTGGGCCGGCAGACGGCTCGGCACCTGCACGCCGCACGAGGCGGTCACTTCGATCTGCCGCCCGCCCGACATCAAGCCAAACCAGCGGCGATTGCGAACCTCGCGCGTGTGCAACACGGCCGCGTCCGGTCCAAGTTCACGGCGCACCAGCGATAGCGCTTCGTGCATTGTCGTCGCTCGAAAGGTTCGAAGTTCCATGACTATTGACTAGCGGCTAATGGTTAGTGGTTGGTGAAGCTGAAAACTGACCACTGATAATTGATGACTTCTCACGCCGTCTGCAATTTCCGGCTCTCCAATTTTCCGACAGCCATTGCCACCGACTCGATCCGCGTGTCGTGCGTCACTTCGCCATAGCTTAGCACCGCCAACTGCGGAAGCCGGGCGACGGTCAGTTGCTTGAGGGCGGAACGGATCGATGGATTGACCAAAACGACCGGCGGTCGGCCGGCGATGGTCAACTTCTTCATCTCGACTTCAAGGGCGCGGCAAATCTCCAATACGTCGCGCGGCGAAAATCGCGTGCTATCGCCGCTTTCGTCGCCATCCAACGTCGTGCGGATGCGTTCCTCCAAAATCGGGTCCAACGTGATGACATGCAGGCAATTGTCCACGTCGCAATAGCGGCGGCAAAGCGTGCGGCCGAGCCGCCGGCGAATGTGCTCGGCCAATTCGGTGGTGCTTTTCGTCTCCGACGCGTAATCGCCGAGCGTTTCCAAGATCGGGCCAAGCTGGCGAATCGAAACCTCTTCGCGCAACAGCGTCTGCAACACGCGTTGCACTTCGCCGAGCTTCATTTGACCGGGAATCAACTCCTCGACCACGGCCGGCGACGTTTGCCGCAGCTCGTCGATGAGATGTTTCACGGCGTCGCGCGTGAGCAACTCATCGGCGTGACGGCGAACGGTGTCGCTCAAATTCACGGCGATCGTGTTGCCTGGATCGAGCGATTTTTCATCAATGGCGCCACCGGCGACGGGTACGTCGGCGATTTTGATGCGATACTGATTTTGTTCGAGCCGCATGTTGTCACGCACCCGCACCTTGGGCAAAATAATGCCGATTTCGGCGGCCAAAGCCTGCCGCACGCGCTGAATGCGATCCAACAAATCGCCGCCGCGCCGGGTGTCGGCCAAGCGGATCAGCCCGACGCCCAATTCGAGTTCCATCGGATCGACGGCCAAATAATCTTCGACTCGCTGGCCGGCGCGTCGCGCGGCCTCGGTTTGTTTTTGGGTTTGAGCGTCGAGCACTTTCGCTTCGCGGCGGAAAAGCGTCAGTGAAGCCGTGACGCAAGCGGCGCCGATCAACAACAGCGGCAATCGCGGCAAGCTGGTGAAAATTAGAACGGCGAAAAAACCGCCGGCGACGGCCAGCGTTTGCGGCCGCGAAAAAAGCTGCCGCACCACGTCGTTCGACAAATTGCTCGCCTGAGAGCTTCGCGTGACCAACATGCCCGCCGCCAGCGAAATCAGCAGCGCGGGCACTTGCGTGACGAGTCCGTCGCCGATCGTCAACGTGGTAAAGAGCGAAATGGCTTGGCCGAAGCTCATGCCGTTTTCGGCCAGCCCGATGACCAAGCCGCCGATGATGTTGATGAAAATCATGATGATGCCGGCGATGGCGTCGCCGCGGACGAACTTGCTGGCTCCGTCCATCGCGCCGAAAAAATCCGCCTGCTGTGTAATTTCCGCCCGTCGCCGCTGCGCCTCCGGCTGGTCGATCACGCCGGCGTTCAAGTCGGCGTCGATGGCCATTTGCTTGCCGGGCATTCCGTCGAGCGTAAATCGGGCGGCCACTTCGCTGATGCGCGTGGCGCCTTTCGTGATGACGACGAATTGAATCAACACGATGATCGAAAAGATGACCAAGCCGACGATGACTTTATCGGCGCCCGTGCCGCCGCCGGTGACGAACTCGCCGAAGGTTCGCACCACGCCGCCGGCCGCTAAAAGCCCCTCGTTGCCGGCTCGGGTGAGAATCAGCCGGGTCGTCGCCACGTTCAATACCAGGCGAAACAGGGTCGTCGTCAGCAAAAGCGATGGGAAAACGCTGAACTCCAGCGGCGTCCGCACGCAAAGGGTCGTCAGCAGCATCATCGCGGCAATGGCGATGTTCCCGGCCAACAAAAAATCCATCAAACCAGCCGGCACCGGGGCCAAAATCACCAGCACGCTGGCGATTACGCCGATCGGCAAAATCAGGTCTTGGATTCGAGTCCAAGGGCTTGTCGCCACGATGCGCGGCACGGCTGCTGATGACATCCATGTCTCCGTATGATAAGAGGCGGAAGGGTATCGAAAACTGGCTTGGGTGTCTAGGTCGGTTTCTATGTTGAGAATGCGTTATATGGGTAGCTTGCACAGTACGCAAAAAACACAAAAGCACAAATGACGCAGCTTTCCGCTGGTCCTTACAAGCGCAAAATGCGGCCATTCCAGCCGAGTTTGCTGGCCAAGCGGGCCGCGGAAAAGTTCATTGACAATGCGGGACGCGCAGCGGACTGCCAACTCTGCGGAGGGGAGTCGCTTGACATCATTGGCCGTAACGCCTACGATGCCATTGGTAGAGTTCATTCCCTGAACATTCGAGGACGATGCCACCCATGCCACTATACGAAGTAGAAACTGCCTCGCATATCATCATCACCTGGGCCGAGAACGATGACGCCGCCAAGAGCGTGGTCCAGGACAGTTATCCCCAAGAGCCGCCGATTCGTCTGACGCGTCGGCCTCGCGACACTTGGGTTATCTCGAAGTCGGCCCTGGGCATCAGCGGCGTGACCGATCCGTGTTCGACGGCCCGCGATTGCCTGGCCAAGGCCGCCGGCGACAAACTGCATGCGATCCGCCTTTATATGCAGCACACCGGCGCTGACTTGGAACGCTCGCGCAAGGCGATCGAGTCGAACATGGTCATGGGCTGGTAGCCGATCGGCTTGCCGTGTCCGTGCTTTGACATCCGTCAGTCGAATAGCCGCGCATCAAAATCGACAGAGGCGGCTTCTGCCGTTTCAGGAGAAACACTTCTGGTATTTCGGGTTGACCACTCATGCTGAATCCTTTCGACTATCCAGGCTGCCTGGCGCGGCCGTTGAGGCTCAACAGTCTGTCGGCGTGGGTCGAGCATGTCCCATTTGCCATGTTTGTGATCGATGTCGTTCGGCCGCGTTTGTTGGTGGAATTGGGCACGCACGGCGGCGTTTCTTACTGCGCTTTTTGCCAGGCCGTCAAGGATTTGAATCTCGATACGAAATGCTTCGCCGTGGACACCTGGGAAGGAGACGCCCACGTCCATTTTTACGGCGGAGACGTGCTTGCCGACTTGCACGCGCATCACGACCCGCTCTACGGCGGTTTTTCGCAATTGCTCCAAAACACGTTCGACGGCGCGGCCGGCTATTTCGCCGACGGCTCGATCGATCTGCTTCATATCGACGGGCTGCATACCTACGAAGCCGTGAAACACGACTTCGAGAATTGGCGGCCCAAACTCAGCTTGCGGGCGGTCGTCCTGTTCCACGACACGAACGTCCGCGAGCGCGAGTTCGGCGTGTGGAAACTATGGGAGGAAGTGAAGGTTCAGTATCCCTCCTTCGAGTTCACGCACGGTCATGGGCTTGGAGTGTTGGCCGTGGGCCCCGAGTATCCCGCTGCGCTCGACATGCTGCTGAAGTCGGCGGACGACGCAGCTAAGATAAGAGCGGCGTTTCAGCAACTTGGAGCGGGACTGCAAAAAGACTTGACGATTCAGACGTTGAACGCCCAAGCCGCGGAACGAAATCAAGCTATCCAGACGCTTGCCATCGAGGCGGCGAACCAGCAGAAAGCCGTCCAGCAGCTTTCCACCCAACTGACGTCGCTGATGAGCAGCAGGACGTGGAAGGCGGCGTCGCTGCTTCACAAGACTCGCATGGTGCTCGTCCCGCCGGAGAGTTTTCGAGCCAAAACACTACGGTGCATCGCCAACGCGGCGCGATTTCAGAAAAATGCCGAATAAACGGCTTTCGACGATGTCCCCGCTTCCACAATTTCCAAACGTCGTCGTCCGCGAGGTCGCTTGCAAGACCGTCTTGAATCGCTCGTCCCTGGGCGATTATTCGTTGAATTGCTACACCGGCTGCACACACGGCTGCGCGTATTGCTACGCCCGATTCATGCAGCGGTTCCATCCACATGTCGAACCGTGGGGCGCGTTCGTCGATGTGAAGGCCAACGCCGTCGAAACCCTCAAACGCCAGTTGCGCCGCGCCGCGCCGGGCGAGGTTTTCATCAGCAGCGCGTGCGACGGCTGGCAGCCCGTCGAGGCTGAATATCGACTCACGCGCCGATGTTGCGAATTGCTTTTGGAACGTGGTTTTCGCCTCCGCACGCTCACCAAAAGCCGGCTGATCCTTCGAGACCTCGATCTGTTCGCCGGCCATGACGTGCGCGTCGGCGTCACGATCACCTCGCTCGACCAGCGCCTGGCCGAACTTTGGGAACCGGCGTGTTCGACGACCGCCGAGCGTTGGAACGTGCTCAACGAAGCGCGGCGCCGCCGACTGCCGACTTCCGTGATGTTCGGCCCGCTGCTGCCGCTGCTTTCCGACGATCAGGCGACGATCGAATCACTGTTGCAACAGGCGGCCGAGCATCAGGTCGAGACGATTTGGGTCGATGCCCTGAATCCTCGTCCCCGCGTGTGGCCGGCCGTGGCCGAACTGTTGCGGCGCCGCTTTCCCGAACTGCACGCGCAATATCAGCGCATTTTATTCGACCGCCGTGCGCGGGCGGCGTATTTGGAGGCGTTTGGCAAGCGCGTCGCGCGCGCAGCCGAAAAACTTTCGCTCGGCGACCGCGTTTGCACGTGCGTCGGAACATAATCTGCTCAGCCGCCTTGCAGCAAGGCGAAAT
Organism: uncultured Planctomycetaceae bacterium; assembly: GCA_964635765.1. GTDB lineage: Bacteria > Planctomycetota > Planctomycetia > Pirellulales > Thermoguttaceae. Next base: position 6,161 of record CAZWNM010000129.1, read on the forward strand.
CGTATCGTCGCGGCCGACCTGATGCAGATTTTGGCCGCGGCGCTCGCATCGGCGCGAATCGCGCGAACCGGCGGCCGCGCCGTCGCGTTGATCCGCGAGGCCAAGATCATCCTGGCCGAGCGTGTCGAAAAAACGCTGG
>CAZWNM010000130.1:0-6284 GCA_964635765.1 uncultured Planctomycetaceae bacterium
TGAGGGCGGCCACTCGATGCACAGCTATTATTCGGCCAAAACACAGCCGTTCGCCTATTACGACTACTCGCTTTTCGTGGCCGAAGTGGCCAGCACGTTCAACGAAACGCTGCTGAGCCGACACATGCTCAAAAACGCGAGAGACGACAAGGAGCGGTCGTATCTGTTGAATCACGAGATCGATTCGATCCGTGCGACGATCATTCGGCAAACGATGTTCGCCGAGTTTGAAAAACTTGCGCACGCCTCGGCCGAGGCCGGCGAGCCGCTGACGCTCGACCGGTTCAAGGACATTTATCACGGGCTGCTTGCGACGTATTTCGGGCCGGACTTCACGCTCGACGCCGACTTGGACCTCGAATGTCTACGCGTGCCGCATTTCTATCGGACGTTTTACGTCTATAAATATGCCACGAGCATGTCGGCGGCGATTGCGCTGGTCGATCGCGTGTTGAACGGCGGCCCGACGGAATTAAAGGATTATCTGGGGCTGCTCAAGGGCGGCTGCTCCAAAGACCCGTTGGATTTGTTGCGCGGCGCCGGCGTCGATATGGAGAAGCCCGACCGCGTCGATAGCGCGCTCGCGCGATTTGGTCGGCTAGTCAAAGAACTCGATTCGTTGATTTAACTCATTACAAGGATTTCTTTATGCGATTTGCCTTGGTACCCGCTGCCGTCGCCGCGTTTGCTTGTTGCGTCTGGGCGGATGCCGCCGATAACATCGCCAGTTCCGTGGTGAAGATTCACGTCGTCTCGCGGCCGCCCGATTTTGCCCGGCCTTGGGCCAAAGGCAGTCCGCAGGAGTCGTCCGGCTCGGGCGTCATCCTCGAAGGCCACCGGATTTTGACGAACGCCCACGTTATGCAATATTCGAGCCAGATTTTCGTGCAAGCCGATCAATCGGCGGAGCGCGTGCCCGCGAAAGTCAAGGCCATCGCAATGGGCATCGATTTGGCGATCATCGAAGTCATCCGGCCATCGTTTTTTAAGGATCATCCGCCGCTGTCGTTGGCCGCGGGACTTCCGTCGCTCAAGCAATCGGTAAGCGTGTACGGATATCCGATGGGCGGCGAACAAATTTCCGTCACCCAGGGAATCATTTCCCGGGTCGAGCATACCACGGTCTACTGCGGCGCTCGCGCTTTACGAATTCAAATCGACGCTGCGATCAATCCGGGCAACAGCGGCGGGCCGGGCATCGTCGATGGAAAAATCGTCGGCCTGGTTTTTAGCAAAGTCGCCAAAGGCGAAAACATCGGCTACCTCATTGCCGCCGACGAAATACGAATGTTCCTCGACGCTGTCAAGGACGGCGTTTATCAAGGCAAGCCACAGCTTTGGGACTGGCTGCACAGCACCGAAAACGAGGCGCTTCGGGCCAAACTCGGCCTGAGAAAAGAGGCCGGCCTGGTCGTCATCAATCCGTTGAGCACGTTGCCCGACTATCCGCTCAAGCGTTGGGACGTCATCCTGAAAATCGGCGACGAACCGGTCGATAGCCAAAGCAATATCAACGCCAAGGACGGACTGCGGCTGTCGTATGAGTATCTTGTTCCAAAGCTGGCGAAGAACGGCCACGTGAAGCTGACGATTTTCCGCGACCGAAAAACCATTGAGGTGCAAGTGCCCGCGCCGCCCGATGGCAATTTGGTCATTCCGTACATTTTGGACAAGTACCCGCGTTATTTCGTATACGGCCCGATGATTTTCATGCCGGCCTACCAAGATGTGGTGTGGCGTCTTCCCGCCGCGACGCTGATGGCGAACAAGAGTCCGCTGCTGACGCGGGTGACGAGCCAGCCGCGGTTCGAAGGCGAAGAGATCGTCACGTTGGGCGCCGCCCTTTTGCCGCACAAAACGTCGAAAGGCTATCGGCCGCCGCCGTTTAGCGTCGTCTCGCGCGTCAACGGCACGGAGGTACGTAACATGAAGCACTTGGTCGAGCTTTTGCGCGACGCGAAGGGCGAGTTTTTGACGATCGACCTTGCCGGCTTCAGCCCGTCGCTTGTTTTCCGAACCGCCGAAATGGCCGACGCTACCGAAGAGATTTTGGCCGACGAAGGCATTCGCAAGCAGTATTCCAACGAGTTCGAGAAGATTTGGCATCCGAAAAAATAATGTCGATTGCCATTCGTGCCGTACTGCCGTCCGTGCTATAATAGATGCAGGCGATCGGAGTTCCAACCATGCACCAAGCAACATACGGAGATGTCTCGTGGGAAAGGATGGAACACGCCGTGCAAAAAGTCCGTGAGCGTTTGCTGAAGGCGGCGGCGGTGTTGGAACAAGCCGGAGTGCCTTACGCCGTCGTGGGCGGCAATGCCGTGGCCGCGTGGGTTTCCCGCGTCGACGAAGCCGCCGTGCGAAACACCCAAGACGTCGATATTCTCATTCGCCGCGAACATCTGCCGGCCGCCATCGAGGCGATGTCGAAGGTCGGATTCGTCCATCGTCATGCCGCCGGAATCGATATGTTTCTCGATGGACCCGCGGCGAAAGCCCGCGATGCCGTGCATCTGGTTTTCGCCGGCGAAAAAGTTCGTCCGGAGTATTTGTTGGCCACGCCGGACGTTTCGGAAAGCGAAAAGTCAGCGTCGTTTCGCGTGCTGGCGTTGGAATCGCTGGTGCGCATGAAGCTCACGTCGTTCCGACGCAAGGACCAAATGCATCTTCTCGACTTTATCGACATCGGCTTGATCGATGGGACTTGGCCCGGCCGATTTCCGAAAGAATTGGGCGACCGGCTTCAAGAATTGCTCGATCATCCGGAGGGATGAAGTTGTAGTTCCGCCACGGCTTGCCCGTGACAGGATGTTAATTGCCCGTCATTTATCACGGGCGTATTTGATGGCTTTTCGCCGTCGCGTGCAATAGGGAACTTCCCGGGCTATGCGCGGCCTCTGATGTAAATCGCACGGAAAAACGCGGCAAACAGCCTAGCCGCCAAGACGGCACGCACCGGCCCTTGTCCGCTTCCTCGCCGCCTTGGCATGCCGTTTGCCTTCTCTGCTCCGCCACCGCTAGCAATCTTTTTACCAAGGAACGGTATTTATGATTCAATCCATCAGCATCTTTGGCGGCCATGGCCGAAATGGATGCGCCGACGCCTTCGACCGCATCGACCTCCGCATGGGCCAGGTGATTAGCGTTGTCGGGCCAACCGGCTCCGGCAAAACCACGCTGATCAACGACATGGAACTTTTCGCCGACGGCGACACGCCCAGCGGCCGCCGCATCTTGATAGACAACAAGCCGGTGCCGTCCGAGTTTCGATACAATCCGGCGTGCAATCCCATCGCGCTGATTACACAGCACACCACGTTTCTCTCCGACATGCCGGTGCGCGATTTTCTGATGACGCACTCGCGCGTGCGAACAGGCGGCGGCGAAGACCCCGAGCTGGTCGCCCAAACCATCGAGTTCGCCAACAAGCTGACCGGCGAGCCGATCGACATGGACAACCGCATGACGGAGCTTTCCGGCGGTCAAACCCGGGCGCTGTTGATCGCCGACGCGACGGTGATTTGCAGCACGCCGATCGTGCTTTTGGATGAGGTCGAAAACGCCGGTATCCACCGCACCAAGGCCGTGCAATTGCTCCGCGAGTACGACAAGATTTTCATTTTCGTGACGCACGACCCGCGAATCGCCCTGCTTTCCGATTTCCGCATCGTGATGCAAGGCGGCCGCGTGACGCAAGTGCTTTCGACGAGCGAGGCCGAACGCGGCGTTTCGTCGCACGTCAACCGATTGGACGACGCCCTTTCCGCCTTGCGCGAAAAGCTCCGCATGGGCGAACGGCTCAACGTCGGCGAGCTGGACGAATTCAAGGGGGAACTAGGCGGATTCAAGGAGGTCGCATGAAAGTCACAATTTGTGCCGGTCCGGCCACGACCGGAAAAACGTCGGTGTTGCGTCACGCCACGAAACGCCTGCTTCACGCCGGCCAAACCGTGGCGTTCCTGAAGTTGGACGTTCAATACGCCGACGAGGACGAATTATTCGCCAAGGAGTTCGGCATTCCCACGCGGAAAGTTTATTCCGGCGAGTTGTGCCCCGACCACTGCAACGTGATGGTCCTCGGCGACGGGCTTCACTGGGCCGAGCAGTGCGGCTGCAACATTTTGCTGGTCGAAACGGCCGGCTTGTGTTTGCGATGTTCGCCGTACGTCGACGGCGGCCTCGGCATGATCGTCCTTGAAGCCACGAGCGGCATGAACTTACCGCTCAAGGTCGGCCCCATGCTTTCGCTGGCTGACGTGGCCGTCGTGACGAAAATCGACCGCATTTCGCAGGCCGAACGCGAGGTCTTCCGGGCGCGCATTCAAGACGTGGCGCCGGGCGTCCGCGTCCGCGAGGTCAACGCCCTGCACGGCATCGGCATCGATCCGCTTGTGGCCGAAATTCTCGCAGGCCCGGAAATTGACGGCCCGCTGTTTCTTCGCGGCAATCCGCCGGTCGGCACCTGCACGATTTGCGTCGGCAAGAAAGAAATCGGCTGGCAAAGCCATTTTGGCGTGGTCAGGGCACTAGAAAACCAGACGTTTTATCGAGGAGAATAGGGTAGTAGTTATCAGTCGTCGATTTTTAGTTGTCAGTTTTCAGTATCAGTAAGGGATTGGATTGATTGCGTGCGTCCTACCCCGCACTATAATTGTATGATAACTGACGACTGAACACTGAAAACCGAAAATCATGCAAAACCGCATCTATTTTGACAACGCCGCCACCACGCCGCTTGATCCGCGCGTGTTCGACGCCATGCGGCCGTACTTGTCGCAATGCTGGGGGAATCCATCCAGCTACCACAAGGAAGGGCGCGAGGCCCATGAAGCTGTCGAGTTTGCGCGCCGGCAGGTGGCCGAATTGATCGGCGCCGAGCCGGACGAAATTGTTTTCACCGGCAGCGGCACCGAAGCCGATGCCATGGCGATTGGCGGCGTTACGGCGGACGGCGACACGCCCAGCCATGTCGTCACCAGCGCGATCGAGCATCCGGCGGTGTTGGAATCGTGCATCGAACTCAAGCGGCTCGGCGTCGAAGTGACGCGGCTTCCCGTCAGCAGCGAAGGCATCGTCGATCCGAGCGACCTCGACCGTGCGATTCGCCCCGATACGGGCTTGGTGTCCATCATGGCGGCAAACAACGTGCTTGGCACGCTTCAACCGATTACGGAATTGGGCGAGATCGCGCGGCGGCGCGGCGTTTTGTTCCACACCGACGCCGTGCAGGCCGCCGGAAAGATTCCGCTCAACGTGCGAACCTTGCCGATCGACTTGCTTTCGATGTCGGCCCACAAACTGAACGGTCCGCAGGGCGTCGGCGCGTTGTTCGTTCGCAAGGGGTTGAAGTTGCGGCCGCTTGTGCCGGGCGGCGGACAGGAAGGCGGGCGACGGTCGGGCACAGAAAACGTGGCCGGCATCGTCGGCTGCGGCCGCGCGGCTGAAATCGCCCGCGACGAAATGGCCGGCGAGGCCGCCCGCCTGGTGCAAATCCGCGATTTTTTGATCGACACGATCCTGAACAAAATTAACAACGCCTATTTGATCGGCCACCGCTATCTCCGTTTGCCCGGCCACGTTTGCTTCGGTTTCACCGGCATGGAAGGCGACGCCATCAAGCTGCTATTGCAGTTGGACGAGGTGGGTTTCGCGGTTTCGTCGGGCAGTGCGTGCAGCGCCAACCACGCCGGCGGCCCGTCGCACGTCTTGCAAGCGTTGGGATTCAATCCGATCAAGGCCCGCGGGTCGTTGCGGATTACGCTCGGACGATTCAACACGCGGGAAGAGGCCGAGCGGCTGTCGACCGCGTTGCCCGAGGCCGTGCGTTTGCTTCGTCCCACCCACGGCTTGGTCAGCGCGATTTGAGAAAAACTGAAAACTGATCACTGACAACCAAAAACAAAAAATCATGGTCACCACAAACATCGAACTACCGGGCTTGGATTGCGGACTGTGCGGCTATCGTACCTGCGACGAGTTTCAAGTTCACTTGGCCACCGTCCCCGACGCGATTCGCCGATGCATTCACCTGTCGAAAGACCGCGTATCTTCCGAGTCAACGGCAATGCCGGTCATCGCCGCGCCGCATATCGCGGCATGTTCCGCTGGATGCGGCGGTTGCGCGACCGCGACGGTTTCCGCTCCGGCGCGAACCGCCTCGCCGGCGGGGCAATTGCAATGGCGCGACAGCCTCGGCCGCGACTTCGATTTCTACCTGGAGCATTTTCCCGAGGAACCCGGCCCGCGCGAAATCATCCTTCCGCACAATCCGGCGATCACGC
>CAZWNM010000131.1:0-6282 GCA_964635765.1 uncultured Planctomycetaceae bacterium
AAAATGAATCGCCTTGCCCAAGTAGCACGTTTCATTCACGTCGGGCACGGGCCACGCGCCTTGTATGAAAAACACCGCGAAAATCAAGGCGATTTCGCAGAACACTTGGCGGCGGGAAGTGGCGGAGCTTGTCACGCGCGTTATCGAAGGGCAAAGAGTAAGCAAGGTATGAAGGGCAAAATGCCGCTCACCATTTCGTAACAACGATCGTATACCATTTATCATTGTAACCGCAGCGGGGGCCGTTGGCCAACAGGGTCCATTGACCGGCCGGCCCGATTTGCTCTAATTTATGGATGGGCCGATCCGTAATCTCCACCGCTTCGGCGTCCCGGCAGTTGTTAGCCACCGGCTATTTTTGCGAAAACATTTTTCCGACCATGAAACCATTGACGCTTCACCGCAATCTGTTTGCAATGCTCTGCGTGGCCCTGCTTTTGGGCGGATGCACGAAACCGGACGACGCCCCAAAACCCCGGCAGGCCGAGCAGCCGCTTCGTGGCGTGAAACTGCGGCTGGCCGTGGTCGATGATCCCGCGCTGGCGGCCGCCATCGTGCGAATGCGAGGCGAGTGGAACATCCAAACCGGCTCCGAGCTTGAAGTCGTCGAAACGACCGAAAAGGAGTTGAACGCGGCGAAGGCAATGCCGGCCGACGCCGTCGTGTGCGCCTCACATTTGCTCGGCACGCTGGCCGAGCGTGATTGGCTCGCGCCGGTGCCGCAAGAGATGCTTCGCAACGCGGAATGGACCGGCCTGTTCGAATTGCTCAAACTCCGCGAAGTCGTCTGGGGAAAAGAAACGATGGCGATTCCGTTCGGCTCGCCGCTGTTTTGCTGCTACTATCGGGCCGATCTGCTCGAAAAACTCGGGCGACGCCCGCCGCGAACTTGGGATGAATATCAGGAACTCGCCGAGCTTTTGGCCAAAGCCGATCCGCGGTCGCCGACGAAAGAAAAAACCACGGGCGGAAAGAAATCTGCGCCGTGGTGCGGCGCGCTCGAACCGCTCGCGCCCGGCTGGGCCGGCCTGGCGCTGCTGGCCCGCGCGGCCGCGACCATCCAACATCGCAACAACTACTCGGCGCTGTTCCGCATGGAAACCATGGAGCCGCAAGTTGCCGGCCCGCCGATGGTGCTGGCGCTCCAAGAACTCGTGGCGGCGGCGAAACGGAGTCCCGTGGATCCGACGCGCTACGATCCGGCCGCCGTTCGCGCGGCGTTTTGGCGCGGCCAATGCGGATTGGCCATCACATGGCCGAGTGCAACAAACGAAGAGGGACGAGGGACGAGGAACGGGGGGCGAGCGACCGAGCTTTCGACGCGTCGCATGGGCGTCGTCGAATTGCCCGGGGCGAAGCGAGCGTATAATCTCAACCGTCGAATGTGGGACAAACGAACCGGCGACGAAGACACGCACGTTCCGCTGTTAGCCATCGCCGGCCGCTTGGGCGTTGTCGGTAAAAATGCAGTCGGCAACAACGCGCCGGCGGCGTTCCAATTGCTGCTGTGGCTTTCCGACAGCCAGCGGAGTCCGCAAGTCAGCGCGGCCAGCCCGGCCACGACGCTGTTTCGGCAGTCGAATTTGCAATTTCCCGGCCAATGGGTTGAAAAGTCGATGCCGGCCGACGCCGCCGTGCAATACGGCATCGGCACGGCCGCCGCGTTTCAGCATGAAGCGTGGCTCGGCGCGTTGCGAATGCCCGGCCGCGCAGAATATCTGGCTGCGCTCGACGAGGCGGTCATTGCGGCCGTTCGCGGCGAGCGGTCGCCCGCCGACGCCTTGGAAAAAGCCGAAAAACAGTGGCGTGACATCACCGACCGCCTCGGCCTCGATCGGCAGCGCGACGCCTACAAACGCAGCTTGGGGTTGGAATAGGGGGGCTAATAATTTCTATGATGACGAAAATGGCAAAACTCCCAGATAATCCGACCACCCAAAGAACCGACGTCACCGTCCCGCCGAAAAAAGGTGGCACTTGGCCTCCGATCCTTCTGGGCGTTCTTTGCGGAGTGTTCGCACTTTCTTTGCTTGCGCAACATGAGCCTTCGGCTTTTTGGCGACTCACCGTTTGGATGTTCAACGAGAAACCTCCCGCAAAGCTAATCGAGCCTCGTACTATTCATTTCACACTGTTTATGCTGACACTGTTGGGGGCTGGCGGCTCTATCGGAGTTCTCTTTTCGAGTTGGCGTAAAAGAACAGCTTTCTTGTTCTTGTTGGCGGTCCTTGTGGCAATTGTCGTTTTCTCTGTCGTGGGATGCTACCTTGATTGAATGAATGGGTTCAATAAGTGCCACCCATTATGGTTTCCTCGTTCCCACGCTCTGCGTCCACGAGTTAGCATTGTCGCAAATGATAACGTTAAACGGAGGACGCAGAGCGTCCTGGCTAGTGCGTTACGACGCAGAGCGTCGCAACGAGGCTTATTGCTCGACGAGCTCGAACGTGCAGCAGGGCGAGCCGGATTCGCGGCAGGCGGTGCGGCGAACCGGCCGGCCCACGACGGCGCCGATCATTTCTTGATCGACGCGGCAGACGTTTCGGCGATCGTCGGCCATGCCGCAAAACGGACAACTGCGGCGATAGAGCGTCCAACGGCCGTCGCCTTCCTCGGCCAAGTCGGTCAATTCGCCGTCGGCCGCGAACAACGCGAGCAACTGCCGCAGCCGTTCTTGCGGTTTTTGGACCGTGATTCGGCTGTTGTAATAATCGGCTATCGCGCGGCTGAGCCGTTTGGCAACCTTTCGGGTCAACTCCTCGCCGCCGACCTCGAACACGGCTCGCCACAACGCCGGCATCACCACGTGCGGATTGCCGGGAAATACGAGCGTCATGGCCGCATCGGTGGCGCGATATAAATGGCGCGGCCGCCCGCGACCTGGCAATCGCTCGATCGTCCGATCGACAAAACCCGCCGCTTCGAGTTCGGCGAGTTGTTCCATGACGGCCGTACGAGTCACTTCCGTTGCGTCGATCAGTTCCGCAACCGTTCGAGGCGGCCTGCCAGCCAGCAGTTTGATAATGCGCAACCCGGCGGGCGTAATGACGGCATCCGACATATTTTTTCCATCTTATGAAGGACTCGAGCGTCTAGGCCAGGTTATGGTCTCGGCGTGGATTTCAAGTCGGTCTGATAAATTGTTTCTAAGGGTATTGGTACGTCAGCTTCCACCGCTACCCCAAAGCCGGTCACGACCAGGACGCACCATCGCACGTCGCAGTTCATGCAACCATGTCCAGGCAGTTTGGGAGCTTCCAAGCCCCAATACTTGCTGAAGTTCGGCGGCACAGACGCCCGTTTTCTGACCGGTTATCCACCACATCGCTCGAAACCACATTTGCAACGGCTTCCGCGCGTCTTGAAAGACCGTGCCGGCGGTCACCGAGACCTGATGGCCGCAGGCGGCACCGTGCCACAATCCACGATCGGTTGCCCATGCTTTACGACCACAATACCGCGGGCATCAGAACCCATCTGGCCATCGAAGTTGAAACAGGTACTCCCGGCAGGCTTTCCCGGTCCTAAATCGTGTTTCAAAATCCATCAGATTCGCCGGGTAATCTTCCATAAAGCCGTTAGGGAATATTATATCCAGGGGCTACTGGAGTCAAGTGAACAGCCCCGCTTGGACTCAGCCCGCTTGCAACCGGGCGAAATCTGTGTCATATTGCCTTTTTCGTCGTTGCCCGAACGTCGGACAAGGAGTTGTATTGCATGGAAATCTGGCCGGCAATCGACCTGCGTGGGGGGAGGTGTGTTCGCCTCCGGCAGGGAGACTATCGCCAGGAAACCGTTTTTGGCGACGATCCAGCCGCCATGGCCCGACATTGGGTCAGTCTGGGGGCCACATGTCTCCATTTGGTCGATCTCGACGGCGCGAAAGAAGGACGCCCGGTGAACGTGCCGAGCGTCCGGGCGATCGTCGAGTCGGCCGCCGGCGTCCGCTGCGAGCTTGGCGGCGGCATTCGCAACGAAGAGTCGATCGAGAATTGGCTCGATCTCGGCCTCGAACGGCTGGTTATCGGCACCTTGGCCCTCCGCGAGCCGGATTGGTTCCGCGAAATGTGCCGAAAATATCCCGGCCGCTTGGCCTTGGGGATCGACGCCCGCGAGGGCCGCGTGGCCACCGAGGGCTGGCTTGCCACGAGCGACGTTTCGGCCGTCGAGCTCGCCGGCCGGTTTGCGGGCGAGCCGATTGCCGCTCTGATTTACACCGATATTGCGGCCGACGGGATGATGGCCGGGCCGAATGTTTCGGCGACCGCGGCGATGCAAGCCGCCGTCGCGTGGCCGGTCATCGCGTCGGGAGGCGTCACCACGAAGGAAGACATTGCCCGGCTGGCGGCGGCGCCGGTGGCCGGTTGCATCATAGGTCGCACATTATATGAAGGGACATTAACTCTGCCCGAGGCGATTGCCGCCGCGGGAGAACCATAACGCCGCGACGTGGAGTTCAACTCCGAGTTGCGGCCATCTGCTTCCGAAGGAAACTTTCATGCCCAAGTACTCCGTCGATCAGATTCGCAACGTTGTTTTTTGTGGACACGGTTCGGCCGGCAAGACCATGCTGGTCGATAAGATTCTCAACACCACCGGAGCGGTCGCCCGGCATGCCAGCGTCGAAGACGGCACGAGCATTTGCGACTTCGACGAAGAGGAAAAGCATCACAAGTACACGATCGAGTCGAGCGTGGTGCATTGCACGCACGGCGGGAAGTTTTTCTGCATGATCGACACGCCCGGCTATCCCGATTTCATCGGCCAGGCGATCGGAGCGATGCGCGGCGTTGATACGGCGGCGATCGTCATCAACGCGGCGTCGGGCATCGAGGTGAACACCCGCCGCGTGTTTCAGGAAGCCAAGAAGGCCGGGCTGGGTCGCATGATCGTCATCAACCGGATGGACGGCGACAACATCGACTTCCTCACGCTGGTCGATAACATTCAGGAGTTGTTCGGCAAGTCGTGCGTGTTGCTCAACGTTCCGCTGGGCCAAGGCGCCGGGTTTCGCGGAGTGGCCAGCACGCTCAAGCCGCCCGCCGATACGGCCGGCGCTCTGATCGACCCGAAAGACATCAGCGAATCGCTTTTGGAAACGATCATCGAAGTCGATGAAGACGTGATGGCCAAGTATTTCGAGGGCGAACTGCCGACCGACGAACAATTAGGCAAGCTTATCGTGAAGGCCATCGCCCAAGGCTCGTTGGTGCCGATCGTGTGTACGTCGGGCAAGACGGGCGTCGGCGTGAAGGAACTGCTTGATGCGATCGGCGAGTGCGCGTTGCCGCCCGACGCCTTGCCGCGCACCGTGAAAAACGCCGGCGGTGAAGAGGTTGCCGTGAAGGTTGATCCGCACGGCCCGATTGTCGCCCAGGTGTTCAAGACCCGCATCGACCCGTTCGTCCAAAAGTTGAGTTTCGTTCGGGTTTTTTCGGGCACGCTGAAGAAGGACTCGACGGTTCCGGTGGTCGGCGTTCGCAAGGGCGTCAAGATCGGCCCGATGTTCCAGGTTCAAGCCGGCGAGACGGAAGCGATCGACGAGGTCGGCCCCGGCGGCATCGTCGCCGTGGCGAAGGTCGAGGATTTGCACACCGGCACGTGCATCGGCGAGTTGGCGTTTCCGCCGATTCCGTTCCCGCGGCCGATGGTCGGTCTTGCGGCCAACCCGAAGACGCGCGGCGATGAAAGCAAGCTGTCCGGCGCGCTTCAGAAGATTTGCGAAGAGGATTCGACGTTCCACCGCGACCTCGATGCGCAAACGAAAGAAATGGTCATCACCGGCATGAGCGAGTTGCACTTGCAGATTTTGCGCGAGCGATTGAAGCGGCGCGACAAGGTCGAGGTGGAAACCCGGGAGCCGAAAATTCCGTACCGCGAAACCATTCAAGCGAACGCCGAGGGCATGTATCGCCACAAAAAACAGACCGGCGGGCGCGGCCAGTTCGGCGAGGTTCACATCCGCATGTTCCCGATGCCGAAAGACGTGAACGTGGACGAATGGGCGACGAAGGCCCGCTTCCCATCGCTCAAGGAGAAGCATTACGACGCGGCGAACAATTTCCTTTGGCTCGATTCGGTCGTCGGCGGCACGATTCCCGGCAATTTTATGCCGGCCATCGAAAAAGGCTTCAAGGAACGCATCGAGCGCGGCGTGATTGCCGGCTACAAGGTGCAAAACGTCTGCGTCGAAGTCTATTTCGGCAAGCATCATCCGGTCGATAGTTCGGAGCAGGCGTTCAAGACGGCCGGCTCGATGGCCTTCCGCAACGTGTTCCAGCA
>CAZWNM010000132.1:0-6281 GCA_964635765.1 uncultured Planctomycetaceae bacterium
GCGGCGGCGAAACATTTCCGGCCGAATGGCACGCGCCGCCGCCTCGGCGATTTCCTCGGCCGACGGCCAAACGTCTTCCAAGAAAACCGGCCGGCCGTCGCTGCCCATGCCGAGCGGTTCGGCGGTCAAATCGATATCGACGGTGCCGGCCAAGGCGTAGGCGACGACCAGCGGCGGGCTGGCCAGATAATTCGCCTTGACCAGTGGATGCACGCGGCCCTCGAAGTTGCGATTACCGCTCAACACGGCTGCCGCGACGATTTTGCCCTCCGTTACGGCCTTCGCCACCGGCGGCGGCAGCGGGCCGCTGTTGCCGATGCACGTCATGCAACCGTAGCCGACATTGTAAAAACCGAGATCGGCCAGCGGCTTCGTCAATCCGGCTTGATCGAGATAATCGGTCACGACGCGGCTGCCCGGCGCGAGGCTCGTCTTCACATAGGGCTTCACTTTCAGCCCGCGCTGGACCGCTTTTTTGGCCAGCAGACCGGCGGCGAGCATGACGCTGGGGTTGCTGGTGTTCGTGCAACTGGTGATCGACGCGATGACGACGGCGCCGTGCCCGATGCGGCCGTTGCCGGCGATTTCGACGGTCGCCGCGGCTTGTTCGGCGGAAAGTCCGAAGCCGCGTTCCTTCACCGGCTGCGAAATCGCGCGGCGGAACGTTTTTTTCATGCCGCCGAGCGCGATGCGGTCTTGCGGACGCTTCGGTCCGGCCAAGCTGGTTTCGACCGTCGAGAGATCGAGATGCAACGTCTTGCTATAATGCGGCGTGGCAATGCCTTCGGACGGGCCGGCGATCGAGCGGAACAACTGCTGCTCTTTCGCATAGCGTTCGACCAATTCGACTTCGGCCTCGGTGCGGCCGGTTTCGCGCAGGAAAGCGAGCGTCAGTTCGTCGATCGGGAAGAAGCCCATCGTGGCGCCGTACTCGGGCGACATGTTGGCCACGAGCGCGCGGTCGGCCACCTTCAGCGTCGCCATCGCCGGGCCGAAGAACTCGACGAACTTATCGACCACGCCCTCGGCACGCAAAATCTGCGTCACGGTAAGCACCAAATCGGTGGCCGTCGCGCCCGGCGGCAATTGGCCGGCAAGCTCGAAACCGATGACCTCGGGCGCGAGCATGTAGAGCGGTTGGCCGAGCATGATCGCTTCGGCCTCGATGCCGCCGACGCCCCAGCCGACCACGCCCAGACCGTTGATCATCGTCGTGTGGCTGTCGGTGCCGACCAACGTATCGGGCAGGGCGACCGGCCCGGCGGCGTCTTCGCGCAGCACGACGCACTTCGCCAAAAACTCCAAATTGACCTGATGCACGATGCCGACGTCCGGCGGCACGACTCGGAAATTGCGAAAAGCCTTTTGACCCCAGCGCAGAAACTCGTAGCGCACGCGGTTCCGCTGAAACTCGATCGCCATGTTTTCGGCCAACGCATCGGGCGAACCGAACGCATCGACTTGCACGGAGTGATCGATCACGAGATCGACCGGGACCAGCGGATTGATCTTCTGCGGATCGCCGCCGAGCCGTTGCATCGCGCCGCGCATGGCGGCCAGATCGACGACGGCCGGCACGCCGGTAAAGTCTTGCAGCAGCACCCGGGCCGGCTTGAACGGCGCCTCGATCGGCTCGCGTCGCACGGCCTGCCAGCCGGCCACATTGCGGACGTCGTTTTCCGTCACCTGAAAGCCGTCGCAATTGCGAAGCGCCGATTCCAAAAGCACGCGGATGGAATAGGGCAACGCGGCGAGACGCACGAGTCCGGCGTCTTCCAATTTCGTCAGCCGATAAATGCCGACCGGCCCGCTGCCGGTCTCAAACGTGTCGCGTGCGTGAAAGGGGTCGTGGAGGCGTTTCATGGTTGTTTTTCTGGAATCGTTTTGCGGTTTTGCAATGGCTGCTGGTTGCATCCGCGCAATCGCCATTTTACCGCGAGTTCTTCAATATAACGGATTGTCGGGCGGATGTCAGTCGGGGGTGTCGAGAAAGCCTTTTCCGGCCGTCCCAGCTCTGTCGTTTGCAATGCCGGTGCTTGACAACGGCGTGGAAATCGCCGAACATCGAATTATTCGGGCACCAAATGCCCCGGGCCAAACGCGACGAAATCGAACCGCCCGTGAACAACTATGTGGACATCTATCAAACCATGAAAATAGCACGATTTTCCGACCAAACGTTCACGCCGGCGAGCCACGAAAACCCCGCATCGCCGGCAGTGCTGAAAAAGGTCTTGCTCCAAAAAGCCGACCTGCGGCCCGGCCGCATTCAAATGGTGAATTGGGCGGTCATGCCGGTTGGAAAGCAATTCGCCAAGCACTATCACGAAGATCTGCAGGAGATTTTTGTGATCATGCAGGGTTCGGTCGAAATCACCGTCGATTCGGAAACCGCCGTGATGCACCGTGGCGACGCCGTGGTGATCGACGCCCGCCAAGTCCATCAGATGCGAAACATCGGCGCGGAGGAAGTGGCGTATTTGGCGATGGGAATTACCGCCGGCGCCGGCGGAAAAACCGTTGTTGTTGGAGAATAAAATACACTAAAAAATTCGGATGCGGAAAACACCACGGAGGCACGGAGGATACGGAGAAAAACACGAAGGAAAAAGCATCACGCAAAGGCGCTAAGGCGCAAAGGGAAAAAAAGAAAACAACAAACCATGTCAACTGTTTTTCAAGGAACGCTAATTTTCGCTAATTGACGCCAAAAAAGAACGATTAGCGAAGATTAGCGTGAATTAGCGGCCATTTTTATTTTCTTTGCGCCTAGCCCCTTTGCGTAAAAAATTTTTCCGCTCCGTGTCCTCCGTGACTCCGTGGTGCATTAACTCCCTCGCGCATCAGGCCATTCAATTATGCGACGCATAACAATCGGTTTGGTTTCTGTTGTTCTTTTCGCCGCCTCGCTGCTTGTGGCCGCCGAGCCGTCGAAATTGGTCGGCACGTCGTATGGGGCGGCGGGCCAGGTTGCCGGCTCGCTCCATATCCTCGATACCGGCAATGCCCGATGGATGGTCGATTGCGGCTCGGAAACCGATAGCGACACGGAGCATGTTTCGCGGGAATCGGCGGCGGCAAAAAATCCGCCGGCCCAATTGCACGATCAATTCAAGGCGCAGACGCTTCCCGCGGGCGTTGAGAAGGTCGATGCGGTGTTTCTCACGCACGCGCATGCCGACCACATGGACCGGTTGCCGCTTTTGGTCGAACATGGATTTTCCGGCCCGATCTACATGACCGACGCGACGGCTGTTTTGGCCGAAATCATGCTTCGCGCGCACGCGCGCTACGACCACGTGCAGCCGCACGATTGGACGTGGTCGAAAGAGCGGTTCGCGCGGGCCCAAGCCGACGGTAAATCGCTGTATCTTCATTGGCAAAATTGCAAATACTGCAAGGAAATCAAGCCCGGCGGCAGCGAACGGGCGAGCGGTTCGTTGCAGGAAATGATCGAGCGATTCGAGCGTGAAACGCCGCGGGTGAAGGCGGTGGCGTGCAACGAGTGCGCGGAAATGGAGGCCGCGTCGGTGCTGAATTTGGCGAAGCGCGTGAAATACGACGAGCCGTTCGACGCAGGGCCGGGCGTTCGGGTCACGTTTCTCAATGCCGGGCACATTCCCGGCTCCGCCAGCGTGTTGTTCGACGTTTCGCTCGATGGCCGGCAGCGTCGCGTGCTGTATTCGGGCGACTTGGGCAACAGTCTAACGCCGGTTTTGACGCCGCCGCGGCCCGCCCCGCCGGTCGATGCCGCGTTGGTCGAATGCACGTATGGCCCGATTCATCGCAAGGCGACGGTCCGCCAACAGCCGGCCGAGTTCCGCCGCGCGGTCGGCGAAACGATTGCCGGCGGCGGCGTGGCGTGGATTCCCTGCTTTTCGCTCGACCGCACGCAAAAAGTCCTCTACGAATTGCACCTTGCTCAAAAGGAACAGTTGCTGCCCGAGCGGCTGCCGATCTATTGCCCTTCGCCGGTGGCCAAGGAGGCGACGGCGGTTTATCGGAAGCATCGAACGGACGATTGGTTTTCGCCGGCGGTTGCGGCCGACGCCGAGGCGTTTTTCTTGCCGCACGACTTGCGCGGCACGGTGCCGTCGAGCCGCAGCTTGCCGCGCCCGTGCGTCATCATCAGCACGAGCGATCTTTTGGGCGCACGGTGGATGCAATCGTTGCTGGCCGACCTGCTGCCGGAGCCGACCACGGGCGTTTTCTTGGTCGGATATCAATCGGCGAACTCGGCGGGCAACCGCTTGCTGCACGGGGCAACGACGTTGGAAATCGACGGCCGCTCGGTGGCCGCCCGCGTGACGATTCATTCGTTTTCGTGTTTTTCCGGCCATGCCGACGCCGGCGAAATTGACGCGTGGCTGGCAAATGTGCCGAAAACGGCGACGCTGGTGCTCGTTCACGGCGACCCGAAAGAGTTGCACGACCGGGCCGAGCAACTCCGCAGCCAAGGCCGCGAGCGCGTCATCATCGCCAAGCCGGGCGAGCCGGTGGCGTTTTGAGGAACGGGCGGCGGAGGCTTGACCTCACACCATCCCCTTCAGACCTTTCAAGGCGACCACCTTCACCACGTTCTTCGCGGGCTTGGCTTTGACGAGCATCTCTTCCTTCGTGAAGGGATTAACGCCCTGGTGTTCCGCGACAGCGGGCTTGCGGACAACCTTGATTTGCAGCAGATCGGGGATCGAGAAGGCTCCTGGACCTTCTTCCGCAAGATTTTTTTTGATGAGCGCGGCAAGCTCGTCGAGCAGTCCTGCAACCTGCTGCTTGGTAAGCCCGGTGGCCTCCGAGAGCGCCAGCATAACCTCGGTTTTTTTCATCGGTTTCTTGGATTGTGCTTCGTCCATGACGGATCCTTTCGGTAAAGTGTGATGGAAAAGCCCCGCCAGAGTCACCCCCTGGCGAGGCGAATGAGCGGCGTCACATCCTGCGGCACTGCTCGATATCCGTCCGCGTTGGCAGACTCCCTCCCGCATCGTATTGACATCCTATCAAATCCATCATGCGGCGACAAGCCACGGCGCCACGCCGGCTACCCATTGCCACTGCGGTCAACGCCGTCGAGCATAGCGGTCGAACCGACCCCCGTCAACAGGCCCCATCCGGCCACCACCCGCCTAACCTGGCTAACCACATGTCCTATCGGAGGTTGACGAACGTGGATTATGGGCGTAAACTTCCCTACGGAGTCAGTCCGAAGGAAGGTTGTAATTTCATGGCCACCGCCAATCTTACCATTCAAGTTAGCGAAGAAGCGGCAAGGGCTTTTACGCGGGTCTCGCCGGAAGATCAACGCAAAATCCAATTGCTGCTCGATCTTCGCTTGCGTGACCTGACTATTTCCACGCTTCCGCAAAAATCTCTTCAGACGGTCATGGACGCGATCGGCAAGAACGCCGCCGCGCGCGGGCTGACGCCGGCCGGTTTGGAGTCGCTGCTACATGACGACTGACTTGCGAGCGGTGCTCGACACCAATGTCGTCATCAGCGCGCTGCTGATGCCGTTTTCGATTCCCCGCCGGGCGCTCGATCGCGCCATGCGAGAAGGCTGCTTGTTGATTTCGGCCGCCACGACAGCGGAACTGAATGAGGTGATTCACCGTCCGAGATTCGACAGATATTTTTCTGACGAAGAACGCACGGAGTTTTTAACAACACTCGTGCATGAAGCGGAATTGATGAATGTTGTGGATGTGGTGACCGACTGTCGAGACCCACGGGACAACAAGTTTTTGGAATTGGCCGTCTCAGGCCGGGCTATGCATATCGTCACCGGCGATTCGGACCTCCTCGTGCTTCACCCATTTCGCGGCATGAAGGTGGTTTCGCCGAATGCATTCCTTACGTTGGTGTAAAATGGCTCAATCCCCCAACCGCAACGGCGGCAAAAACTCATTGAACGTCGAGCGGCTGCCGGTCACTTTCAGCAACGATATTTGCCGCGTCATTACGCGATTCTTCGATCCGGGCGGAGAGGCGAGGATATATAGTCTCGTCGATCGGGTCAATAGCCTGAGCGGCGGGCAGGTCGATCGATTGCTGGACGAGGTTTTTGCGAAGTTCCGCGCGCGTCACGCCAACATCGGCGCCATACTCGACGAGAATTATCGCAAGGCAATGGCGATGATCGGCCGCTCCGACGATCTCTCGCAGAATCGACGCCTGCTGATCGGCTCCTACTTGACGGCCGAGTATTCGATCGAGGCGGCGGCGTTGTTCAATCCGTCGATCGTTCCGCATCACATCCAGCGACGCGTTCCCGCCGGCGACGTGCG
>CAZWNM010000133.1:0-6234 GCA_964635765.1 uncultured Planctomycetaceae bacterium
GCGGTCGCTACGTCGATCTTGCCGTTGCGGACCGTGCGATACCAAGTCTTGCACCGGTTGCAATACGAAACGCGAATGGCGGGAATGGTCACAACGACGGCCGCCGCGAGGGTCAGCAGACTGTCGAGCGCGCGCAACCCGAACCCCTTGCCGACCCATCCGCTCCAAAAAACCGCAATTGGCTTGCCGGCCAATAAACCGCGAAAATAATATTGCCCGAAAACAGCCGCCACGGCAGCCAGAATTGTCGCGGCCATAATGGTCGGCCGATGGCCGATCTGAAGGAAGCGGGTCAGGCCGATGACGGTCAGGCCGGTAAGGATGCCGAGGAGGATGGGAAACACGATGACCGGCGCGGCGTAGGACTGCCAGACGAAGGCGATCCATGCCCAAATAAGGCCGGCAGCCGCCCCGCCGATCGTGGCGAGAACAATATCCCGCCAAGAAAACCAGCCGCCTTGCACCGGCAGCGGACCCGGACGCTGTATCGCCTGTACAGATTCCATAGTGTTATCGTAAGAAACAATTGCCCGGCGGAAAAGCCCCAGCCTACAAGTTTACCGGAACAAACCGCTCATGGGAACTATACCCGATGGCGGCGCGGGAATTGGAGAGAAAATGGCGGAATTGAGAATTTAGCGACAAGAACCACCATGTGGGGTGGTGTTAATCGGACGACTGGAAATAGAAACGGCCTCGCTCGGTATCGATCCAAAAAGCCATTCCCGGTTGCGCAGACTCGGCTGAGGCATCGCGGTGTCCCTCAAAGCCCGACTTGATCGTCTCGATATCAAACCATTTTACTTCCGACAGCCCCATCTGTTTGAAATTTCTCTCGCTTACGGGATTGTTAACCGGCGGGGTCAACACGGTTAAACCGGCGTTCACAGAGCCGCCAGTTTTTTCGAGCAGGTGCTTTCCATAGGCGATGCAATCGGCCGCTGGAGCATCGAAGCGATAGAGTTGCAAGAAACCGGCAAATCCAATCGAACTATTCGCGTAGTAATAGTTCGTGGCCGTGAGCGGCAATCCACGACCAAAAGCCGAGAGCGGCGTGATGGTGTAGTCGGCTTTTGGCTGATCGAGTCCCCAGTAAAAAAAGCCGCAGAAGCCAATCAACAAAACGCCGACAATAATTGCCGCAACCCGACACGCTCGAAAGAAATCGTCGCGATTGCCGAATCGCATTGTTAATCTCCAACGCCGGTCAGCAGCGGCGAATCGCGTTCGATTTGCACGCGTTCCACGGTGCAGCCGGCGCGTTGCACGTCGGCAATCGCCGAGCGAATGGCCGACTCCAACGAATCCGCCTCTCGCGTGAAACTGATACACGCAACGCCGCACGACATTCCAGGCAAGCCGTCGTCGCAACCGGCCTCAAACAATCGTTCGGCCAATTCCTCCGTCATTTCAATGCCGTTGGCCAGCACCACCTCGAAGTCGAACGTTTTCATGGGTTTGTCTCCTTGGAGTGCGGACAACTATCTACGGCTTGACGAATCTTTCGTGCGTGATCCTCTGGAACCCGAGGCGTGCAATAAACCCGCCGAAAGCAGCCATCGCGTCCTGCGCGACGGCAAAACAACGTGCCCCAAATATGTGCCCTAGCGCCAGCCGCAGCCAATCGCCATCCTTTCGACAGTGCATAATCGACTGCTGCCCGAATATGTTTGTTTTTATGCTCGTTCATGCTGCCGTCATCCCGCCCCCATGAACTATAGGTTACATCAATTGCTGGAAAACGTCAACAATGGCATTTACACATATCTCGCCATGACCCAATCGACCAACCGCGGCGAGAGACGATTGAGCCAGCAGAGCACGCGGCCCCAGCCGTAGGGAATGATTTCGTGCCGGCCTTGCCGCATTGCGCGAACGATTTGCCGGGCGACCTCGGTCGCGCTCACGGGCTTGTGCTCCGGCCAATTCGGCTTGTCGGTGCTGTCGATCACGCGATCAAAAAACTCGGTCTCCGTCGTGCCGGGGCATACGACCAGCACGTCGATGCCGTGGCGGATCAACTCGGTGCGAAGCGATTCGCTGAAGCCCGACACCGCGAACTTGCTCGCCGCGTATTCGCAATTGTACGGCACGCCGCGCCGACCGAGGATCGAGCTGATGTTGACGAAAATCGGCGTCGTGCCTTGTTTCAACAGCGGCAGGGCGAGCCGCGTCATTTCGACGAGCGAAAAGAAGTTGGTTTCCATGATTTTTCGCACGCGGTCGGGCGAGGCGTCTTCAAACAGGCCCATCGCCCCGACGCCGGCGTTGTTGACCAGAACGTCGAGGCCGCCGAGCTTCGATTGCGCGGCGTCGATCGCCCGTTGCCGCACGGCCGGATCGGTGATGTCGCCTGCGACGATTTCGACCGGACGTTTTAACGCGATGATTTGATCGGCTAATTCGCGCAATCGGTCTTCACGCCGCGCGACGATGACGAGACTTGCGCCTTGTCGCGCCAATTCCAACGCCACGGCGCGTCCGATTCCGCTCGATGCCCCGGTGACGATGGCGCGGCGGTCTTTCAGTTGACGTTTCATGGAAGGTTTTCAGTGTTCAGTTTTCAGTCATTCTGAGCGCAGCGAGGAATCTCATTGTCGGCGGCAAATGGCGATGCAGAAGAGATTCTTCGCTGCGCTCAGAATGACAGTGGTCTCCCAGTCTCCTCATGCCTCCGCACCACAATCGCTTCTTCCCGCACGCGGCCCAAATGCCGTTCGGGAATCCGACAATGCACCGTCATGCGGTTTTCAGAAAAATGCTTCGAAATCACCTCCCCGTTGGCCGCCAAATAGGCCAAAAGCCGGCCGTTGTCCACGTTTAATTCCACATCGATATCGACAAAGCCGCGGCTCAGCGCGTCGCTCACCGCCGAGGCGAGATTCGCCAGCCCAAAACCGCTTTTCGCGCTGATCGGCACCGCATTCGGATATCGGCCCAGCAGGCCATCGAGCCGAATGCGGTCGGGCAAGGCGTCGATCTTGTTGATGACCAGCAGCGTGTCTTTCTCTTGAATGCCGATCTCTTCAAGCACGGCGTAGGCCGCCGATATTTGTTCGTAAACGGCCGAATTCGAGCCGTCGGCCACGTGCAGCAGCAAATGAGCCTGCCGAGCTTCTTCCAACGTGGCCTTAAAACTCTCGATCAAATGGTGCGGCAGATCGCGGATGAATCCGACCGTATCGCTCAGCAGCACCGGCCCCCAGCCGGGCAGTTGCCAGCGGCGCGTGCGCGTGTCGAGCGTGGCGAACAAGGCGTCTTGCACAAAAACGTCCGAGCCGGTCAATGTGTTCAACAACGTGCTCTTGCCGGCGTTCGTGTAGCCGACCAACGAAACGGTCATCACGTCGCGCCGCCCGGCCACCTCTTGCCGCTTGCGCCGTTCGATGGCGTCGAGTTGCCGCTTCAAATCCTTGATTTTATTTTCGACCAGCCGGCGGTCCTCTTCCAATTGGGTTTCGCCGGGGCCGCGAAGGCCGACGCCTTTTTTCTGCCGCGAAAGATGCGTCCACAGCCGTTTCAATCGCGGCATCGAGTATTCCAGTTGCGCCAGTTCGACGGCCAGTCGGGCTTGCGCGGTCTGCGCCCGGCTGGCGAAAATGTCGAGGATCAATTCCGTGCGGTCCAAAACTTTCAGATTGATCGCTTTTTCGAGATTTCGCGTTTGGCCGGGACTAAGATCGTTGTCGAAAATCACGAGGTCGGCGTCCGTCGCGGCGGCCAACATGGTCAATTCCTCGACCTTGCCGTGGCCGAGATATGTCGCGGCATCGGGCGATTGACGGCGTTGGGTCAACCGGCCGACGACGCGCACGCCGGCCGTGGCCGCAAGCCCTTCCAATTCTTCCAGCGCAGGCCCTTCCGATTTTCGATCCGGCAGTAAAACGCCGACCAACACGGCCGCCTCGGTTGCAACGCTCTCGGTGCGGTTCAGTTCGTACACGGTGCTGGTGTCTCTCCGGTGTTCGGCATCGACGCCGCGGAAGGCGCGTTCAACTCGCGAACGCGGGCGTGGCATTCATAGGTGATAATTTCTTCTTGCAGTTGCTTGATGAGGCGGCCGAGCGAGCGCAGGGTCAACTCCCGCACGTACTCGTTGTCGCATTCCCGCTGTTTTGTCATGGCGTACTGGTCTTGAAGCATTTTGAGTTTGTCTCGGGTAGCGTTCAATTGTCGCTCGTTTTGTAATCTCATAGGATCACCTCGATCATTCCTTTGGGAACACAGTCTCGATCCGTGGTAAAAAATGTTTTGACCAAAAAGTCGAAATTGTCTTGATCGACTACGTCAATTTCCAGGAATGGCAGTCTGGCTTGCAATTCCGCGGCCGCTTCCACACTCTGACGTAAATCTGGAGCGACTAATAGCACGCAATCCACGTCGTTTGGTTCCAGTTCGTCGGTCGTAAAACTGCCATTCAGCACCAACCGCTGAACATTGAGCCGCTTTACCAGATTCATCAGCCATTGTAACGACTCCATTTGCACTCGGCGCATTTCCGATCGCCGACCGAATCGTTCGGCAATTTCGTCGAGAGAAGCCTTGTGAACTCCCGGCGGCAAATATCCATTTTCATTGAACGGAGGAATCATGACAACTCCGGGTTTTCGTTGAAACGCTTCCAAACTGCCAAAATGTTCGTCGCTAACGGTAGTATACGATAACGACGTTTCGCTGTCGATGATCCATTCAGCGGGGCAGCTGCCATCGTCCGAACAAGGTTACCTCCCCGACCCCTACCGGAGTCAAATGACATGCACCCGGTCGGTGCGAGATCGCAAACCGGATACTTCTTTGGCATATTGGCGATTAATGGCTGCCACCTTCTCGATCATTGCTTTTGTTTTAGTGACAGCTACGAACATCAGAAATTTCCAATAAAGTGCGGTAGCATATCCCCTCAGTATCCGTTTTTCAATACAAGCGAAGTCCTGCTCAAATGACTTTCGACGGAAGTGCTGAAAGACGGAGATTACTGTCTTGTCCGACACTTGCCCGAGAACGGCATCTACCTCTGAATACAAGACGTGCTTATTGTTGAAGGATTTCTCCGGCTGAAAACCATTATCCGGATCGAGAAACAATACTTGGTCCTTTGCGGCAGAAAAACCGGAAAAGTATTCCCTTCTGGTGTGGTTTGTCAGGTAGGGGTATGTTTGTCCTCTGTGTAGTTCTACACAATATCTTGCACCAGTCGCCTCCGGTAGCTTCCGAATCCGTTCGAGACTTTGGTGTTGATTCAAGTCGCGGCAGAAGGCAATCACTTGCTCTCTGAAAGGGGAATCTTCCAGATGCGTCTCGCCCTGACCGCTTTTATCGGACCCTGTAAGCATCGGAACGACATTCAGCGTTGAATATCCCAAAGCGGATGTTAGATAATCGTGGTAGTCCCATTTGAAGCAATCTTTTGAATCGCCAAGATATTGCAGTTTCATGCGACCTCCTCACAAACGACTCCATTAAGTACGATATGATCTATCACGCGAAATCGCCTGCGAACAACTGGCAATAACTCTCGTAGCGTCGTTCGTCGAGTCGGCCGTCGGAGACGGCGTTTTTGATCGCGCAGCCGTCTTCGTGCGTGTGCGTGCAATCGGGAAATCGGCATAGGCTCACGTACGGCCGAAGGTCGCGGAAAAAACCGGATACCTCTTCGATCGTCACGTCCCAAAGCTGAAACTGCCGCACGCCGGGCGTATCGACCACGTAGCCGCCGATGGCCAACGGCAACAAGCGAGCCGTGGTCGTCGTGTGACGGCCCTTTTCGTTTTCCTCGCTCACCGGCGCGATTCGCAATTGGAACGACGGATCGATGGCGTTCAGGAGCGATGATTTTCCGACGCCGCTTTGCCCGACGACGACGTTCGCCCGGCCGGCGAGTGCGCGGCGAAATCGCTCAATGCCCAACCCGTTTATCGTACTAAGAAGCAGCACGTCGTAGCCCATGCGAGCATAAACGCCCACCAGCGGTTGCAAACCGGCCGGATCGACGAGATCGACTTTGTTGATGCAAATCAACGGTCGCACGCCGCCTTTTTCGGCTGCCACCAGGAGGCGGTCGATCAAGTTCGGTTTCAAATGCGGCTCGGCGGCCGAGGAAACAATGGCCAATTGATCGACGTTGGCGACGAGGATTTGCTGCCGGCCGCGGCTCGCGCGGCAGATGCAGCCGTGGCGCGGCTCGACCCGTTCGATGCAGCCCTCGTTGGAATCCTTGTTATCGACCGTTCGGAA
>CAZWNM010000134.1:0-6228 GCA_964635765.1 uncultured Planctomycetaceae bacterium
TGCTGCAATCGCGGATTGGATACGGCATCAACGATCTCGCCCATGAATTCGAAGTCAGCAAGCGCAACGTCTATCGAGATATTCGTTTTCTGGAAGAAACCGGTATTCCGGTCCACTATGACCCCCAAAAGGGCGGATATGTCCTACGGCGTCACTTCAATTTTAGCGTTTCTGCCATTACCACTGATGAACTGAAGTCACTTTTTCTAGCCGCCCACATCTTCTCGCTTTCATGCACTCAAGAAGTCTGGTATTCGATTCATCAAGCGATCAGCAAACTGTTGGCTCAAATGCCGACTGATTCTCGTGAAAAAATAAGCAATCTGCTGAGTTCCATTCGTGGCAACCCCTCCCTCAAGTTATGGCCGGAAGGACCGCCGGGTGTCGCTGCCGAAATTCTATCGGCAATCAGCCTGCAACGACAAGTTCGTATTATTTACGATAGTCCAGAAGGAATCGTTGGGCCAATCCGCACCAAGGTTACTCCCAACTGCTTAATGGCTTCTGATGGACGCTGGTATCTGGTTGGTCGTTCATCGTGGCACCGAAAAACGCAACATTTCGACTTGGAATACATCCAGCTTGCTGAGCAGGCGAGCGACTTGCGTGTGTCAACGGCAGCAACTCTCAAGGGTTTCGAACGATTAAACGGGCCAGAGGTTGTAAAGGAGGAGACTTCTATTCAACTAATCGCAAGACGAGCCTGAGTAATGGCGCAGCCTTTTGCGGGCAACACCAAGGAGCATGAGAGCGGCCACTCCCGACAACAACATTAGACCGCTCGAAGGTTCAGGGACTGCAGTTCCAAAATTGACGGAGGCCACAATTTGATCCGCTGATACAAAGTCGTAAACCGCTTCCGATGACAACCAGATTGAACCAGTGTCGTCGTTATAAACGTCCGGCACCAAAACGACGTTGAAATACCCAACCGCATTTGACGAGGACAATTTGAGTTGAATCAAACCATCGCCACTGCTTGACACCACGGTACCAACGCCATCGCTGGCGAAATCCGTATATGTAGAACCGAGTGGGGACGCAGACGAGGAGGTTATGCTGCTGGAGGAAAAAACATAATTAGGCGGGGCGGCATAATCCACAATGGAAACAGTACCGGTTGCGTTATCGGCAGGGGCAATCTTGACAACTAATTGCCAAGCCAACATCGCGTCTGTAGTTCCCGTATTCGTGATTTGCAACGTTACCCAACATGACGAGTCTGAACCAACTACCGTGGTCGATCCCCCGACAATCTCAAGATTTGAAAGCCACTCTGCGTCTGCTGTTTGAGCAAAACACAAAACAATAGCAACCGCAATACAGTGGTTCCACATGACTCGCTACCTCGCTAATTGCAAAATGACTATCGCGAAACTGAAAAGCCCGCTTCAGAATAGCAATTCCACCTTAGATATGCAAGAAAAATCTTACACTTTCACACGATGCGTAGGTGGCACCCACCGCTGGGGGCGTGCTACGTCTGGCATCATTCCTGGTTCGATGTCGATAGACGTTGGATTGAAAAGAGTCGTGTGGCGCAAATTAAACGGCCGGTGGGGTTAGGCGGCATAACCGCCAACCTACCTTGGGGCAGAAAAGCAGGGCCCCACCGGCCGCCATTTTTTTACCATAAGCTAATCTTCATGTCGATGGGGCTGCGGCCACACTGGTCGCAGGCTTTCCCGCAATTTTCGGTCCCCAAACCATCTCCGTTTACGCAATTTGACACCATTTTGAGCACAGAGCCTCCGTGAATTTCGCCTACCGGAGACCCGAGAATTGTTCATTCCTTGCCACGGGCGCGACTGCACCCATCTCGGCCAAGTAAGATTTGATGGGTGACGGATGATTTGGTAGTGGGTCAGCAGGAAGCCACGCAGGACGTTAACGGTCTCATCCAGCCCCGTGCCGCCGATGTTCAGTTTGCCTTTCCCGATGAACGCCCGCCACTGCGTCTGCTTTCCGCGATCCCGAGTAAACTCCGGCGGCAAGGCCACCGGCACTTCGACAGGAACCGACGTTCGCCGTCTCTCGAATGTCGCTCGGATCGCCTGGCACAACACCGGCCCCTGAAACTCAAATTGCCGGGCCAGACGCCGGTAGGTTGCGAGATCGATAATCAACTTCCCGACAGCTACACGTTTATGGCCACTATTTTAGCGGCTGTCGCAGAAGAGAAAACCTGCCAATTGACTTTCAGGGAACCGGCGAGTAGACTCTATTGGAATGGCGTGGAGGTCTCCCGCAAACCTCCCGCAAACACGGTTCTATTTTGTTCTAAATGGTTCTATTTTGGCGGTTTTTACGAAAAGCTCGCGAAATTGACGGTGACGTAACGTATTGCTGCGTAATGGGTTATGGTCGCACTAATCAATCGGCCGCTCCCCACTAAGGCTTGGTTTGCATCCAGGAGGTTGCCGGTTCGATCCCGGTCGGCTCCACTTTTGAAAGCCCTACCTACGCTGAGAGGGTATCTCGCTCGGCTTGATGCCCCAGATGCCGACGGGCTTTCCCCGATCCCAGATAATGCCATTCTTGTCGACCGTGAGGTTGCTCCCCAACGGTCGTAGCGGCAGTGTTGGGGTGGCTTGGTCTCCTATTAGCTCCATGATTGCCGAACGTTGGTATGGCACAACTGGAGCAGACCGTTGCACGCGGAGGACCAGTGGCGACGCTTGGATTACCTTGGCCTTCGCCGGCTCTGTTGCGTCGTTCGCCGAGCCGGAAGATTGAGCCGCCGCTATGTCGCTGACGCGATATTCCGCTTTCGCAGTGTCGATCGGCGCGGGCACGCGAGTTAGCGTGAATTCGCCTTTCGCATCGGACTGGGCGTAGCCATACGCGCGACCGCCAGCTTCCACCCAAACCGTTCGATTGGCAACGGGCCGGTCGTGCTGGTCGATCAGTTGGCCCGCAATGCGCTTGGTCGGTACGAGTTCCAGCGGCGGCGTCTTAAATTCCTTGACATTCTCGGGCACGTCAACCTGCTGCGGATCGCCATACTGAATATGCTCTCCAGGCTTGTTGACGTTGTCTACCATCACCTCAAGCCGAATGCGACCCGGCAGGACCGGGGCGACAAAATTGCCTTGTGCATCGCTCGA
This sequence comes from uncultured Planctomycetaceae bacterium, assembly GCA_964635765.1. Taxonomy (GTDB): domain Bacteria; phylum Planctomycetota; class Planctomycetia; order Pirellulales; family Thermoguttaceae. Next base: position 3,108 of record CAZWNM010000134.1, read on the forward strand.
CACCATAACATTCTGCGGATCGACACCATAATAAACTTGAATCCAGCTATTGGGAATCGGTTTGCCGGTGTCCTTCGCGCGGACGGAACCGCGCACGGCGACCGATGGCACGAGTGGAATGTCAAGCGTTGTCGTCTCGCCTGGATGCACGTAAACGGCGTGGTGCCTAAAGTCTGGGATTTCCGCAAGGACCGACAGATTTTCATCCACGTTCACCGGATTAACACACGCTTCGCCGGCGGCAATTGCGGGCACTACAAAATATCCATGTTCATCGGATTCCACCTCGGCAAAGCCAGTCGTCATCGAAGGCACGCTTCCTCTCGGGAAAGGTCGTAGCGAGCCCGTGGTTAGGATGATTCGCACGCCGCGTGCCCACTCCGGCTTCGCGGCAGTCACATGGCCCACGATTCTGCCCGCCTGACGCAAACGAATCGGCTGGTCGGCAGGTATCGAACCGAGGCCCATCAATTGCTGCGTTTGAATTCCAAAATCGTCCGTGACCACACGGATCGAGATCAACGCATCGCGTGGCAGCGCCGTGAAAACTGCTTGCCCCTTGGCATCGGTGCGAGGCGTAACCGCCGCTCGCACTTCTTCGGACGGTTCTCCATAATGCGCCGTTGCTATTACAAATTCCGGCTCGACCAAGGCTCCTGCTCGCGGTTTTCCATCGGGGCCTAAAACGACGAACGTCGTCTTGGCGGCCGGTTTGAGTTGTATTACCACGTCGGACTCGTCACGCCCGTAGATTTGATTGCCGCCATAGGCGATGTTCAATTGATGGCCTGCCGCATAGGCCCATAGCAACCCTACAGGGTAGGGCCAGCCCACGCGCTGTAAATCTTGCCTGGAAACAATTGCGACCGGCACGGTAAATCGGCCATCCGCGTCCGATGTCGTATGCGTCGCCGGCCGCCGATGCGCCGGATTCCATGCCGGCATCATCCAAACATCCGCGCCGGCAATTGGTTTTCCGTCTTCATCTACAACTTTTCCGTGGACCGTTTTGGCCAACGGGACATCCGCAGCCGGCTTGGTGGTGGCCGGTGGTTCGTCGCGCCCGTACGAAGTTTGAGCTGGCCAACGTAATATGTCCCCAGCCTCATGAAGTCTTTGCTTAGCGACCGCTGATCCGTTGACGAATTCCAGCACGTTGCTGGCCGGCAGGGACGGATTGGTCACCGGTTCACGCAGAGTGGAAGCGGCCTTGGTCTCCGGGAACTGGATGCGGTACTTGCCCAGCCGGCTCATTTCGTAGTTGCGGCCCAAGAGAATCGAATTCAAGGTCATGATGTTTGGAAAATCGGGGGCTGGTTCCATCGACATTGGAATGGACCACGTCACTGGATCGTCGCCCGGCACTACGCGATACTTCACCGGCTGCCCGTCCTCGCGAGTAATCGTAATCGCCCCGGAACGCCGGGTTTCCGGCCAAACGAACGACAATTTCTTTTTCGTCCTATTTCGAAGTTGGAGGCTAACCTGCCACCAAACGTCCTCGGCCGTTGGAATCTGTCGTTGGTCGATCTCCCGCCCTCCGCCTCCCTGGCCTAACAATGCCTCTTGGCTCGGTCTGATAGGCGTCAAAATAAGCCGGGTTTGCAGACCGTTGAGCGTTGGTCCCCAAGGGCCGGGCCACTCGTCGGCGTCGATCGGCTGCTTTATCGGCGCGGCTTTGCCAGCGCCGTCGATCTGCCAGACGTCGATATAGCCAACACCGCTCACGACCGCCAGCAGATGGCCGTCGGGGCTGAGGGACACGGTCCGTATTCCACCGCCGTAAGTATCGTGCTCCCTCCTAGTTGGAAGAATCTTCCGCACCCGGCGGCTGGCAATGTCCCAGATCGCCGTCGACCCGTTTTCCAAAACGCAGGCGGCCGTCCGCGAGTCGCGGGAAATGCACGACGGGCCGAATGCGAAGTCGCCGAGGGGGGCGTTCATCGGCCTGCCTTCCAGCGGCGAGAAGCCAAACCCGTTGATGCGCGGCTTGCCGACCAGTTTGTCCGGTACGTGAACACGGGTCGGCTGTTTGTCTTTGACAAAGTTCCACAAGTGAATCTTAACTCCGTAGCTGGCGATGGCGAGCGTGGCTCCGTTGCGGCTGAAACCCACACGAGTGCGTTCATCAGCGCCAAGGCAATCGGTGCTGGCCACCAGATTGCCCGTCTCCACGTTCCACACGTTGCAACGGCCGCCGCAGTTCAAGGCGGCCAACAGCTTGCCGTCGGGCGAGAAGGCCAACGACGCCATCCGCTCGCCCTTGACGCCGAAGGTTCGCAGCTTCTTCGCGGACTTCAGATCCCAAAGTTGCACCGTGCCGTCGGCCGCACAACAGGCCAAAGTGGCCGAATCGGGGGAGACAGCCAAGGCGTAGATGCTCCACTGCGTGGCCGGGAGAACCTTCTCCACCACAAGCGTGCTTGTTTCCAGGACTTCGACCTTTCCCGCGCTGGTGCCTGCCAACAGGAGTTTGCCATTGGGCGAGAAAGCCAGCGCATTGGGCGTTGTCGAGCTGACCGCTCCGATGCGCACAAGTCGGCCGGTTTGAATGTCGGTCAGCCTCACGACGTTCCAACAACTGCTGGCCAGCAACCGGCTGTCGGGCGAGATGGCGATCGCGATCGCCCCCTTGCGATATTTCAACGTCAGTTGCGGTCTGGCCGGCGATGATGCCGCTCGTTGCAACGTGATCTCTGGAACGGGGCGATTGCCCATGCAAAGGATTTCACGGGCGAGGAAGCCGGAAGCCGCAATCCTTATCAATTCGTGATGAACGCCTGGCTCCATCATTGGCGGGACGGTATATCGGCCTTGAGCGTCCGTCGTAGCCTTCCACGTTGGAACGAGACCCTCTTGCGCGCATGGTGCTACCGTGGCATTGGCGATGCCAACGCCATTGGAATCAACGATGCGGCTTGTGAGGTTCTCCGCCGCTTTGTTTGCCGTTACGGTGGACGGCGTTTTTTTCACGGCGGCGGACGGAGCTTTCTTCGCCGTCAGATCGCGGAGGTCTTCCGCTCGGCTCGGCAGCGAAAAACGGCCGATAAGCACGACCGCGAACGTCAAAAACGCCAAAGATGCCAAACCAAACGCCTTGCTGGAAACTCGCATCGACGGC
>CAZWNM010000135.1:0-6207 GCA_964635765.1 uncultured Planctomycetaceae bacterium
GGCCTTCCACGTGCGAAACACTTCGATGTTCATTTCCACCGGCAGGCCGTCCGGAAATCGCTCCGGGGTAATCCCCTCAAACGTCCAGACAATCGCCGCGTGGCTGGCGCCTTCGACGTAACTGCGTCGCTGGTACTCATCGCCTACGTTGACGCCCTTGGCCACGGGCATGCCGGTCCGATCGAAAAATTGAACCGTTCCGAACAACGGCACGCGGGCTTGCAGCATTCCCTCGGCCGGGCCAAGCGTATAGGTCGTCGCGCTGCCGCCTCCCGTGATGGTGAGCGCGTGCGTATGCCGTTGCTCCGGCTCCACCACTTCGCTGTGGCCGCTTCGCGTCGTTTTGACGATCACGTGGTGGCGATGGTGCTTGACGTCGCTGGTCAGGCCCCGGAGTTCGCCCGACTTGCCGGTGCCGTGCAGATCGTCGGCCGTCAGTTCATGCGTGTGGGCGAGGCCGCGCACGACGAAAACGTAACTGATGCTGCCCATGACCGCCAGCAACACGGTGGTAATGATGGTAAAGCCGACAACTCGGCCCAATACCACTTCGCTCGCCCGCACCGGCTTCGTCACGACCGTATACAACGTGTGATTTTTGATGTCGGTCGGCAGGCTTTGCGAACTGAGAAACAACGCCAGCAACAGCACGAGATAGGTCGTCGCCGTCAGCACGAAATTGAGATAGAGCCGGGCGGGGTCGATGCTTTCTTGGTCCAGATACCAGCCGGCGAACAGCAGGATGACGATAAACACCGCAAAAACCACCACGATGCGGCGACGGATCGACTCCTTGATGACCAGCCGAGCCAGCGCCCAAACGCGGCGCGGCGACATGCCGACCAGATCGACGACGGCATTGCGCAAAACTTTGGCGATGATTTGCGTGCCGCGGATGGGATTATGCCGGATGGCGGCCAGGAGCCAGCCGATGGCAAGCAGAAAAATGGCAATGCAACCCAACACGGCCACCCACGCCAGCAAGGCCGTGGGCAACCAGTCGAAAAACGGCACAACATCTTTCAGGTCGGTTTCCATTGAGAGGGATTAGGGATTGGGGATTAGAGATTGGAAAACCGCTTGCAACTCCGCACTGATATGACAACTGACAACTGACAACTACTTTTCTCCAACGCCGCGAACTCGGCGGCCGGGATGCTCCTCGCTCTCGCGGATGATCTTCAGGAATAACTCTTCGAGCGTCGTCGTGGGATTGCCCATTTCCAAAACATGCCCGTTGTTGCGCTCAATGACTTGGCGAACTTCCTCTTGTCCGATCGCACTGAGGCCGGCGGCGCGAATCTCGGTCACGTCGCGCACCTTCAGCAGGTTATCGACCCGGCCCATTTCCTTCAATTCGCCTTGATACAAAATGGCGATTCGGTCGCAAACGTCCTGCACGTCGGCCAGCAGGTGGCTGCACATGAGGACGGTTTTGCCCTCCTCGCGGAGCTTGATAATAAGGTCTTTCATTTCCCGCGTGCCGATCGGGTCCAAACCGGTGGTCGGTTCGTCCAACACGATCAGATCGGGGTCGTTGATGAGGGCCTGGGCCAAGCCGATGCGCCGGGTCATGCCTTTGCTGTATTCTTTCAACTGCCGCCGCTTGGCCCAATCGAGCCCGACCATTTCGATCAGGTCGGCCACGCGCTGCCGCCGGACGGCGCGCGGCATGTTGAACAGCCGCCCGTAGAAATCGAGCGTCTCTTCGGCGTTGAGGAAGCGATACAGATACGACTCTTCCGGCAGATAGCCGATCCGTTCGTTCTTGCTGACTTCCGTGGCGTCGCGGCCGAAAACCAACGCTTGGCCATGCGTGGGGAAAAGCAGACCGAGGATCAGCTTGATCGTCGTGGTCTTGCCGGAGCCGTTCGGCCCCAAAAGGCCGAAAATTTCGCCGCGGCGGACTTCCAAATCCAACGCCTTCAGCGCGCGGACTTTCTGGCGTCCCCAGAAATCGCGATAAACCTTCGACAGACTTCGGGTCTCGATAATCACTTCGTCTTGCGGCATGGGAAACCTCACGGCGAGCCGTCGCAGATCGCAACCGAGGGCCTTTTTCTTGAACCTCGCTCGGCTTAAAAAACGCAGCGCTCGCCCAAACTGGATCATAAAAAAATGCAGTATATGTCCAGTATAAAGCAAACGACGTATTCTTTCAAGCACTCCCCAGGCATTCCAATAGCACATTCCCCACTTATCGCCGGCTCCGAGGGGTGGTAAAATGCCGAATATAACGGAACTCTAACAGACATTGTCCCATGCCGCTCGCCACGACGCCGTTTTCGCACGCCGCCGCGATGGAATTCCTCGCCGGACGGATCAACTACGAGCGGGCAATGTCGATTCCCTGCTCCGAAGCCGCATTCAAACTCGACCGCATGAGGGAGTTGCTCCGCCGCCTGGAAAATCCGCAACGCGGCATTCCCGTGGTTCACGTCGCCGGCACCAAGGGAAAAGGCTCCACGTCAGCCATGATCGCGGCCATGCTCACGGCCGCCGGCTATCGAACCGGCTTGTTCACGTCGCCACACATCGAGCGGGTCGAGGAGCGAATGGCGATCGACGGCCAACCGTGTTCGGCCGAGGAGTTCGCCGAAATGGTCGAATGGGCTCGCCCGGCGGTCGAAGCGATGGACCGCGAAGCCGCGCGACTTCAGCCGCCGGAAAACGGCCCGACCTATTTTGAAATCCTCACCGCAATGGCGTTTGAGTTTTTCGCGCGCCGGAATGTGAAGGCCGTCGTGTTGGAAGTCGGACTCGGCGGCCGGCTCGATTCGACCAATGTTTGCGAGCCTTGCGTTTCGGTCATCACGAGCATCAGCCTCGATCACACAAAGCAGTTGGGCGAAACGTTGGCCGCCATCGCCGCCGAAAAAGCCGGCATCATCAAGCCGGGCGTGCCGGTCATAAGCGGCGTCGATGTCGAGGAGCCGCGCGAGGTGATTCGCCGCGTGGCCCGCCAAAACGGCTGTCGGCTCGTTGAATTGGGCGTCGATTTTGAGTTCGACTATCATGTTCCGCAGCATTTGGAACAGGGGGCGGGGGACGAGGGACGAGGGACGGGAGGCCCTAGTTTCGATTTTTACATCGACACGAGCATCGATAAAAAAAATAGCCGGAGGCTAACAGCCCCCGCTGTGCGTGACGCAAAAAAAGACATTGCCACCGCGCTTTCCGACGTCGCCCTCGGCCTGCTTGGCCGGCATCAGGCGGCGAACGCGGCGGTGGCGTTGGCCGTTGTGGAAGAACTGCGGCGCGCCGGCTGGACGATTCCCGAGGCGGCCGTGCGCGGGGGATTGGCCCAAATTGTGTGGCCAGCGCGTGTCGAAGTGGTGTCGCGGCGGCCGGTCGTCGTGCTCGACGCCGCGCACAACGCCGCCTCGATCGCCGCGCTCATGGAGGTGTTGGAAGAGAGTTTTTCGGTCAGCCGCCGGTACTTGCTTTTCGCCACGACGCAAGAAAAAGACTTGCGCGGCATGTTGCGCTTGCTGATCGGCCGTTTCGACCGCATTTTTTTCACGCGCTACACGAATAATCCACGCAGCGTGCCGCCCGAGGAACTCTTAATATTGGCCAAGGAATTGCAAACAACACCAAGTTGGGGTGACAGTTCAACTGTCACCCCAGCAAGCACTGTCACCCCAGCAACGACAACGGCGACGGCATCGACGGCCGAAGCGTGGCGCGAGATTCAGCGTCTAGCGACGCCGGACGATCTCATTTGCGTCACCGGTTCGTTCTTTCTCGCGTCGGAAATGCGCAAAGCTCTGCGGTAATTTGTGCGACGAACGATAGACAATGTTACGCGATTCACTTCGCTTGGCTGAAATGTCGCCAAATGCCAGAAAGACTTACACCGGCGGCGTATCGCGGGCAACGTATACCGCCATCGAGCGGGCTTCCATTGTCACCACGCCGCTGGTGGGCGACGGACCGTTCAGCTTGGGATAGATGTCGGCCGGACTTTCCGCCGCCGTGTTCAAGAACAGCCGCCAGGCGATGTTTCGCGCCACCGGCGGAAACACGAAATGCCGCGAATCGGTTCCGGCGTGGATCAGCAGCAAGACGTGATGGTTCGGCGATTGAGGGTCTTCCGGCGGCGCCGCGCCCAACAGACACACCAGGCTGCGCGAATCGTCGAACCACTCGACTTGCCCGCCGCTCGGGCCAAACCAACTCACGTCGGGAAATCGACCGGGCGAGGCCGGCTGGCCGCGCAGGAAATCGGTCCGCCGCACCGTCGGCTCGGCGCGTCGAAACGCCGTGAGCGATTCGCAAAACCGCCGCAGGCCGGCGTGTTTGTTGATCAGCCGCCAATCGAACCAGGAGATTTCGTTGTCTTGGCAATAGGCGTTGTTGTTGCCGCCTTGCGTCCGGCGGCATTCATCGCCCGAGAGCAACATCGGCACGCCTTGACTCAGCAAAAGCGTGGCCATCATGTTTTTGATTTGCCGCAAGCGAACGGTTTCGACGGCGCCGCGGCGCGTGGGGCCTTCGGCGCCGTAGTTGTAGCTGAAGTTGTTGCACTCGCCGTCGCGGTTTTCCTCGCCGTTGGCCTCGTTGTGTTTTTCGCTGTACGAAACCAGGTCGTTGAGCGTAAAGCCGTCGTGCGACGTGATGAAATTGATGCTGTGGTACGGCCGGCGTCCGCTGGCTTCATACAGGTCGCTCGAACCGGCCAATCGCGTGGCCAGCAGGCCGACCATGTTCGGATCGCCGCGCCAGAATTTCCGCACGTCGTCGCGGTAATGGCCGTTCCATTCCGCCCAGCGAAGCGCGCCGAACGTGCCGACCTGATACGCGCCGGCAGCGTCCCACGCCTCGGCGATAACCTTCGTATCGGCCAGCAACGGGTCTTCGGCGATCGATTCCAACAACGGCGGATTCGGCACCAATTCGCCTTCCCGATTGCGGCTCAAGATCGACGCCAGATCGAAACGGAAGCCATCGACATGATAATTGTGAACCCAATGACGGAGGCAATGGAAGATCATCTCGCGGACGATCGGATGGTTGCCGTTGAACGTGTTGCCGCAGCCGGAGTAGTTGCGATACGACCGGCCGCCGTTTTCGAGCATGTAATAGACGCGATTTTCAAGGCCCTTGAAGCCGAGGGTCGGACCGGTTTCGTTTCCTTCGGCCGTATGGTTAAAAACCACGTCGAGAATGACTTCGATGCCGGCCCGATGCAAGGCCAACACCATTTCCTTGAACTCGCGGACTTGGCTGCCCGGCTCCTGCCCGACGGCGTAGCCGCGATGCGGCGCGAAAAACGCCAACGGATCATATCCCCAATAGTTCACCGGTTGGCTCTGTTGGCCGAGGCAATCGTTTCGCGGAAACTCGAAAACCGGCATCAATTCGACGGCCGTCACGCCGAGCGATTGCAGGTAGGGGATTTTTTCGATAAGTCCCAGATATGTGCCTGGATGGCTGACCCCGCTCGATTTGTCGCACGTGAAGCCGCGCACATGCATTTCATAAATAATCGTGTCGTGCAGTCCGCAGCGGAGGTGGCGGTCGCCCTGCCAATCGAACTCGTCGTTGATGACGACGCATTTCGGCGGGCGAACGATTCCGCCCGCAGCCGGCAGGAAATCGCCGCATAGGGCCTTGGCGTAGGGGTCGATCAGTTGGGCGCGGCCGTCGAATCGCAGACCATGTTCCGGCTCGAAGGGGCCGTCGGCCTGAAAGTGGTAAAGTTGGCCGGGTCCGACGCCCGGCACGAAAATGCTCCAAATGTCGCCCCAACGGTTCAAGTCGGGATCGAACGGAACGATGTCGGTCGGGTCGGGATCAGCGGCGTTTCGATAGAGCAGCAGCCGCATCGCCGTTGCCCGGCGGCTAAAAACAATGAACTGCACCCCTCCGTCATGTACTATCGCACCATACGGCAGTGGGTGTGTAAATCGCAATGAAGACGGGCGGTCCGACATTCCAGCGCATTCCTCGATCCTGGTCGCAAGCCCCACGACTAGGCAAGCATAACATTGGATTCGCGGAAAAGACAGAGAGAAAGGGAAAAAGTCGGGGGATTGGAGACCGGGGACGGGAGACGGAAGATCAATAAAGACTGAAGCCGCTTGCGGCACAAGCAACGAACTCCTACCAGTTCCCGCCTTCTAGCCTCCCGTCTCCAGCCTCCCTTGGCCATGCCCGGCAAACCGTTTACAATGCCGTTCATGTTTATTTCCATTGACGGCG
>CAZWNM010000136.1:0-6202 GCA_964635765.1 uncultured Planctomycetaceae bacterium
GCCGGAAATCGCCGCCGGCGAGCGTTTTTTCGCCGCGGGCCGCGCCGCCGGCGTTTTGGACTTTGCAGCCGCGCCGTTTTGGGTGGAAACCGGCGGCGGCGCCGATGTTTCTTCTCGCGTTTTTGAAAATACATCGACCAGCGCGACGATAATCGCCAGCGTCGTCACCGGAACGATCCACGGCAAGTGGCGGCGGAAAAACAAAGCGCTCGATGCCGTCGTCAATCGGCCGATGGCGCCGGGCGTCATCGGCTGCAAGCCGATTTGATCGGCCAGCCGAAGCAAATCGCCCGCTAGCTCCGCCGAATTCGTCGGCCGATTTTTCGGGTCTTTCGCCATCATCTTGCCGAGCAGCCGGCTCAATGCTTCCGGCAGTTCCGGCCGAAATTGCCGAACGTCGGGCGGCTCGTCGCCCTGATGTTGCAGCAATTTCTGCAACACCGTGCCGTCCGGAAACGGCGGCCGCCCGGTCAACATGAAAAACAACGTGCAGCCGAGCGAATAGATGTCGCTCCGCGCGTCGGCATTCCGGGGATCGCGGGCTTGCTCCGGCGAAATATAATCGAACGTGCCGAGCGTCACGCCGCTTTGCGTCAGATCGGCGCCGGGCGAATCGGCGTTGCGCAGCCGGGCCAAGCCCATGTCAATCAGCTTCACGCGGCCTTCCGGCGTGATCAGCATGTTCGACGGCTTGATGTCGCGGTGTACCACGCCCCGGGCGTCGGCGTGCGAAAGCGCCTCGGCCGTTTGAAGCGTGTAGCTCAACGCCTCGGCCAACGGCAGCGGGCCTTTCTCCTGGACCAACAACCGCACGTTCTTCCCCTCGACAAACTCGAAAACAATGAACGCCAGACCGCGGTCTTCGCCGACGTAATACACCCGGGCGATGTTTTCGTGGTCGAGCCGCGCGGCCGATTGGGCTTCATTATGAAACCGCTGCAAGGCGTCGGCGCCGGCGGCCAACTCCGGCGGAAGGATTTTCAACGCCACGTGCCGTCCCAGCCGCGTGTCGATCGCCCGAAATACGCGGCCCATGCCCCCGCCGCCCACGTATTCGACAAGCTCGAAGTGGCCGAGCCGATCGCCGAGCGCCACGCGGCCGTCGAGAATGCGGCTGCCCGAATCCGAGTTGGCCGGCGCCGGAATCGGCGGCTCGTTCGTGACGATCGTCGGCTGCTCGACCGTCGCCGGAACGATCTTCGGCGGCGTCGCCAAGAGATCGTCGGCGCGAACCGACTGCGTGTCGTCCAACGCGGGCGAAGGTTCAGGAGGCCGTGCTTGCGGATTCGTATCGTCCATCAGAGCATCTATTTTAGCGGCCGCCGGAGAGAAAATCAATTATGGGGGTATGACTACCCTCACTGGTCTTGTTCCATCGCCAAAAGCCGCTGTTTCATGGCCGTGCCGCCCAGGGCGGAATACGCGCCGATGCGGCTGTCGGCGCAAATCACGCGGTGACAGGGAATCAGCAGCGGAATCGGATTCGCCGCCATGCAATTACCCACCGCTCGGGCGGCACCGGGCGAGCCAGCCTGGGCGGCCAATTTCGCGTAACTCACCGTGCGGCCATAGGGAATGCGGCGGCAACACGTCAACACCCGACGCCGAAACTCGCTCATGGGACCGAAATCGATGAGGATGTCGCCCCTATCGCCGAGTGCGTCAGGTTTGCCCTCGGCATAGCTCTGAAGCCGAGCGATGACGTTGCGTTCCGCGGCCGTGATCGCGAAGGTCGTGGCTCTGCCCGACGGGTCGATGGCAATAATCGCCGCCCTCCGCGACCGATGTCCGAACGTGAGCCGGCGCACGGCGTCGCCGGCCATGGCCACAGCCATCCAGCCCAATTTGCTGGGAAAAACGAGCAATCGTTCGGCGATGTCGGGCGATTTTCGAGCAATTCGCGTCATGGGACGTTTTTTCGGCGAGGTGATTTTTGCCATTCTGAGCGCAACGAAGAATCTCCGTAGTTCAAGACAGATTCTTCGCCGCGCTCAGAATGACAGCTTTGCTAGCTTTTTTTCCACGCAGGGGGGGATGGAACACCTTTGACAGGCTATGGTCGCAAACCCTATACTGGTCCTATAGAAAGGGTCTGCCGACTATGAATGAATACGCGTCGTTGTGCGACGACTTCTACGTCAACATGAATCTCAGCACGGAAATGGAGTTGCCGGCTAACCGCGAAACCGTCCTGCATTTCTTCGAGCGGGTGCAAAAAACCTACCCGACCATGCGAAACTTCTATTGCCGCGAACGCGGTGATTTTATCCTCGAAGAGGACAAAGATCAAGGAACCTATCGTTGGTGCACCATCGAGCCGCGCCGGGTGTGTTCGGGCCAAGTCAATCCGGACGACATCGACCATGCGATGGAGCAGCACAAATTGGTTCTCGATTTGGCCCCGTACATGCTTTCCGTAAGCCCCTTGGATTGCGAAGCCCTCGATCTGTTGTACGGCTTCGATTTCACGTATCGCGGCAACCAAAATCAACTGCTGGCCGATGTGCTGGGCGTGAGTCCGGCGATGGCGTCGCTTTTGGACGTGCCCGGCGCGGCGGCGATCAACTTCGAGCCGTCGGTCACCCTGGCGATGGACCCCGAGTGCCGCTTGCAACTTCGCATCAGCGTGGAAGCCCGAACGAACGCCTATCAGGTGCGCATGGACGACTATCCCGAGGAGCAATTGAGCGTGTACGTGACGGCCCGGCAATACGGCAGCCTCGATCCCGACAAGACGTTTGTCCAGACGGTCGATCGTTTGCGGCAACTATGTCATCAGACGATCGACAACCACGTAATCGAACACATTTTGAAGCCAATGCGTCAAGCGATTTCAATGCAAGGACAGTAGAGGGACTAGGGATTAGGGGCTAGGGGCTAGTGAAAAACAATCACGTTCGCCCCTAGTCCCTAGCCCCTAGTCCCTAGCCCCTAGCCCCTTCTCCATGTCCCGCTCCCTCGACGAAGTCCACCGAACCGTCGCCATTCCCGCCAGCCAATGGTGGCGGCGGATGTTCGCGTTCGCCGGCCCGGCCTATCTCGTGTCGGTCGGCTACATGGACCCCGGCAATTGGGCCACCGATATTCAAGGCGGCTCGCAATTCGGCTATAGGCTGCTCTGGGTGCTGTTGATGAGCAACGTCATCGCCGTGCTGCTGCAAACTCTCAGCTTGCGGCTCGGCCTGGTCACCGGCCGCGATTTGGCCCAGGCGTGCCACGACGATTATCCGCCCGTGGTCAATTACGTGCTGTTCGGCCTGTGCGAAATCGCCATCGCCGCGTGCGATTTGGCCGAAGTGATCGGCTCGGCCATTGGATTGAATCTGCTGTTCGGCCTGCCGGTCTTGTACGGCGTCCTCATTACCGGCGCCGACGTGCTCCTGCTGTTGGTGATTCAGCATTTCGGCATCCGCAAGCTCGAAGCCTTTATTCTCGTACTCGTAGCCACCATCGGCGGCTGCTTTTTAATTCAGATTTTCTTGTGCCATCCGTCGGTCGGCGGAATCGCGCGCGGATTCCTGCCGCGGTCGCTCGACAAAGACCAATTGTACATCGCCATCGGCATTTTGGGCGCGACCGTGATGCCGCACAATTTGTATCTGCACTCCGCCTTGGTCCAAAGCCGCAACGTGAGCCGAAGCCGCGAGGCGGTCGCCCAGGCGTGCCGCTACAATTTCATCGATTCGTTCGTGGCGATGAACTGCGCGTTCGTCATCAACGCCGCCATCTTGATCGTGGCCGCCGCGACGTTCTATCCGCACGAAATCTCGGAACTCCAAGAAGCCCACGCGATGCTCAAAAACGTCTTGGGCAGCCTTGCGCCGATCGTCTTCGCCTTGGCGCTCATTTGCGCCGGGCAAAGCTCCACGATCACGGGCACATTGGCCGGCCAAATCACGATGGAAGGCTTCTTGCAATTCCGCATTCGCCCTTGGCTGCGAAGGCTCATCACCCGCTCGATGGCCATTGTGCCGGCGGTGGTGGTCATCGAAATGGCGGGCGACACCGGCGTCTATCAACTGCTGATTCTCAGCCAAGTGATTTTGAGCCTGCAATTGTCGTTCGCCGTCGTGCCGCTGGTGCGATTCACTGGCAGCAAAATAAAAATGGGGCCGTTCGCCAGTCCGCGCTGGCTGAAACTGCTCGCCTGGCTGACGACCGTGGTGATCGCCGTCTTAAACGGCAAGCTGGTTTTCGATGAAATCGCCGGTTGGATCGCCGGGGCCGGCGCCTGGGGTTGGTTGGTCAGCGCGTTGTGCGTTCCGACGACGGTTGCGCTCGTGATTTTGTTGGCGTGGATGACGTTCCGACGCGAAAAGCCGCCGGTCGAACCGACGCCGGTGTCGGCCGACAAAGTCGCCGCAGCCGCCGTAAGGTCGCAGCCGCGTTTCCATCGGATCGGCGTAGCCTTGGACGCCAGCCCGACCGATGCCGCCATGTTGGCCGAAGCAATCGACTTGGCTCGATTCCATCAGGCCGAATTGGTGTTGATCCACGTCGTCGAGGGCGTCGGCGGCACATGGTATGGCGAGCAAACCGGCGACCAGGAAAGCCGCGACGACGAGCGTTATCTGCATTCGCTGGCCGAGCGATTGCGCGGCGAGTTGGCCGTCCAAGGCATTCCCTCGGTCGAGGCCGTCTTGGGCTACGGCGACCCGGCCGGGCAAATCGTCGAGATTTCCCGCCAACGGCAGCTCGATCTCATGGTGCTCGGCGGCCACGGCCATCGCGGCCTCGGCGACCTCTTGCACGGCGACACCATCACCGGCGTCCGCCACGATCTCTCGATCCCAGTTATCGCGGTGCGGGGGAAAACAGAAAAGACATAGACGCGGCGTTTCGCTGTACCAGCCGTAAAAATTGAACATGGATGAAGGATATGGCCATAATTCAATTGCGTCCGAGAGTCTCGCATCGCCATATTCTCCCCATAATCGCCCTGTTCATTCTCGTGGTTTCTGTCGGTAATCCCGGTAGGATATTGGGGTGCGATTGGCTATCCGCGGCAGGTGTCCTTTCAATAGGCGTCATCATGGCAATAGCGTCTTTCTATGCGGCGCTAGCGTTTATTTTTATGATACAAATCAAGGAGACCTATTTTGGAGAGAAGTTTTTCGGATTACGCATAGGCCAGACCAAATTGAGGCATGTATTGATCCTTTTCGGAGTCTGCCTGACATACTTTGCCTTTCTCTGCCGCATCATTTTGATCTCTGCAATGGAGGCGATTCTTTTTGGAATGTCATTTGCGACCTTCACGGGCAACCGCTTGAATCTATTCGATCACGCATCGTGGACGCCTTGTTGGTGGTGTCCGCTTACCGCCTTTGTTGCAATGATTCACACATTGATGGAGCGACGAAACCTTGAAAAGACTGCGTTGATCCTCGGGAAGGAATATGGTGGGCGTCTATAACCGTCGTTGCGTCAAAGCTCGAATGTTTTGACTTTCAAACAAACGTCCCCCTACCGCCAATCTCGCAATAACACGACAGTCGAAAAATCGGAATGAACGGCTTGCCATCGCGGCTCATCGGCGTAATGCCAGCGACACCATCACCGGAGTGCGCCACGATCTCTCGATTCCAGTTATCGCCGTGCGGGGGAAGTAGCCGTGGTCGATTCGTCGAACGAACCCAAAATGTGACGTTCGCCCAGTCTTTTTGCTCCGCCTTGCGTCACTGGGCAATACATCCAACCACTTCTGGCTTCCCGTCCGTAACCCTGAATTGTCGGAATTCTCGGAATTTTGAAAAAAACTATTGACAGCATCGTCTTGTTGCGATAAATTACTTTGTGGAGCAAAGTCAACAACCAGCGAGGTGTGCCATGAACGCCAATGAAGCCCAAGAACGAATGCAGGAAATCCAGCGGATTATGGAGCGGGCAACGCTCTTCACGCTGTTGCCCGGCGTGCCGGCGGTCGTTGGCGGACTGATGGTGTTGGCCGGCTGCGGAGTCAGTTACGCCATGTTTCGGTCATTGGACTTTGCCGATCTCCTTAACGTGTCGGTGCCTAGTCAAGTGGCCTTCTGCGTGATGTGGTTTCTGATCGGCGTAATCGGCGTAGTGCTGGAGGTGGTTTTCACCACACGGGCGGCGGCGAAGCAGCAACTCGTGCCAGCCGGCCGGCCAATGCAAATCGCCGCGTTTTCGCTGACCCCCAGCTTCGTCGTGGCCATCGTCTTGACGGCGAAGTTCT
>CAZWNM010000137.1:0-6201 GCA_964635765.1 uncultured Planctomycetaceae bacterium
CCGTTGGGCCAAACGGCCAATGCGATTCGAGGTCTTTGCGATCGATCTCCGCAGGATCGGCCTCGCGCGGATCGAAGTTCACCGCGTAGGCCGCCGTCTTCGGCAGCGTCGCGTCGAGTTGCCGCAAGGTGTAAACGCCGATTTCGTGCGTGTCGGCATAGCGAAACGTCCGAACCGGCTTGCCCTGCTCCTCGGCCTTCACGCGCAACCGTTCGCCATTGGGCGAAACAACTTCGACGTTCGCCGGCGCGTCGGTTTTTTCGGATGTCAACAACGGAAGCGAAATCGGCCGGCCGGCGATGGCGTCGGTTTGCGTCGGCGCGGCGTCGGCCAAGTGGAGCGTCAGTTGCGCGACGAGCGGCAGGAAAATCGGCCGCCGCGGCAAGTTCGACCAGCCTTGTTGCACGCCGGAACCGAACAGAAGCACGACGCCCTTTTCGATCGGCTTCTGCATGAAAAGCGGTTCGCCGTCGTCGAGCCGCATCAACACGCCGGCCTGATTGTCGCCGGCCGCCAGGCGAACGTGCTTGTAGACCAGCACCGACTCGTATAGCGACGCCGGCTCCGCGAGCCGCGCGAACGCCGGATACTGCCGGTCGAGATAGCTGACGTGCCAGCAATCGCGCCGCTTTCCGCTTTTCGCGTCGATCGAGCGGACATCGACCAGCGCGGCGGGCAGCAGCCGGCCCCCGGCGGCCTCGTTCATCCGATTGTAGGCGTCCGGCTGCACGGCGTCGCCGCAAATCCAAACGACCCGGCCGCCGCCGGCCACGTAATCGCCCAGCCGCCGGGCCGCTTCGTCATCGAGCGCCGGAAGATTGACGCAATACACGACCTTGTATTTTTCGAGCGACTCGGCGGCCAAATCGGCGGCCAACAGCGACGTGGCGGCGATGGCCCCGGCGTCGGCGCGGCCGGAAGCCAAGGCGTTTTGCAGATAGTACGCATCGTCGAGATACGCGATTTCATGCTGACGAAACTTCACGACGGCGACCGGCACGCCGCGATCGACCTCGACGACGAACCAGCGGCGGTCGTCGTACGCGCAGCCGTCGGCGCCGACGAGGCGAACTTCGCCGCGATGCAGCCCGCCGCTTTGGGGCGTGTACGAAAATTCGCATTTCGCCGTGCCCGACGCCGGCAGGATCAACTCGGAACTTTCGGCCGTTTTTTGGCCGTCGATAAAAAGCGCGACGAGCCGCTGCTCGGCCACGGCCGACATGTTTTGCAGCGTGGCAATGATTTTGATCGGCACGCCGACGGTTGGCATCGCGGCGTCCAACGCCACCGATTGCACCGCGACGTTCGGCTTCGGCGACCGATTGCAGTTGATGACGATGAGGGGGACGGGGGTAGACAGACGGGAAGACTGGGAGACGGGGAGACTGGGAGATTTTTGTTTCCGTCTTTGTTGTGAAGTCTCCTCGTCTCCCCGTCTCCTCGTCTCCCCGTCTTGTGTTTCCCAGGCCGTCCGCTGCATGTCGGTAATGACGTAAATCGACTTGTTCACGGCTTCCGATTTTTCCAACATCGCGCGAGCCTGACGGAGTTTCGCGTCCAAATCGGGGCATTCGTAAGTGACACGGCAATGGCTGAGCGCTTGCCGCACGGCGTCTTGTGTGCGGTCGAGCCGCTCGGCGTCCGGCGTCTTGGGGCCGCACGCCGGCAGCAGCGCGACTTGATCGCCGTCGGCCAATTGATCGAGGATTTGCAGCGAGGCGGCCACGCCGGAGTCGAGCCGAACGCGGTCGTGGTCGATTCTGCCCATGCTGGTTGAATTATCCAACACGATGACGACGGCCGAGTTGGCGCCGCCCCAGAACGAGCCGAGTCCAACCAACGTCGGCCGGGCCAATCCGGCGGCCAGCAGCAGCAGCAAGGCGGCACGGAGTAGCATGAGGAGGATGTCTTGAATTCGCTTCTTGCGCCGCGTTTTTCGCACGCTGACTTGCAGAAACCGCAGCGTGGGAAACGGCATCTCCTTCGCCCGGCGCCGATTCATCAAATGCAGCACGACCGGAATCGCGGCGGCCAAGGCGGCCAGCAGAAACAGCGGCGCGGCGAACGTCATGGGCGGCTCCGTTTGGCGATGTACCTGGTCAGCATGGCGTCGTACGGCGTCGAGGTGTCGGTCGCCACGTAATCGATTTGCGCCTCGGCGCAGGCGCGCCGGTAGCCGTCGCAAAACGCCTTGATTTGCGCGAGATATTCGTCGCGCACGTAGGCCGGGTCGATCTGAATGCGCTCGCCGGTCTCCTGATCGTGGAACGCGATGGTTTCGCGGAAGGGGAACTCGAGCTCCGCCTTATCCAACACGTGAAACAGAATCACTTCATGCCGGCGATGGCGGAAGTGGTGCAACGCCCGAATGACGGCCTCCGGGTCGTCGTACAAGTCGCTGATCAGCACGACCAAGCAGCGGCGTTTCGAGCGATTGGCCAGCTTGTGGAGCGTGTCGGCGATTTTCGTTTCGCCGCTCGGGGCGATCGCTTCGAGTTGCCGCATCATCTCGCTGAAATGCCGCGGCGAACTTCCGGCGGGCATGTCGAGTTCGATCTTCGCGCCGAACGTCGTCAGCCCGACCACGTCTTGCTGCCGGGTCATCAAATAGGCGAGCACGGCGGTCAGATAGCAGCCGTATTGCAGCTTGGTGAGCCGGCCGTCGTGGCTGTAGCCCATCGAGCCGCTGGTGTCGAGGAGGATTTGCACCCGCATGTTGGTTTCTTCCTCGTACTGCTTGATATAAAGCCGGTCGGTGCGGGCCAACATGCGGTAGTCGAGGTGGCGCGGATCGTCGCCGACGGTATATTTACGATGTTCGGCGAACTCGGCGCTAAACCCTTTGTACGGACTGGAATGCAACCCGCTGACAAAACCCTCGACGACCCCGCGCGCAACCACCGAGAGGTTTTTCACGCGAGCCAGCGCCGACGGTTCGAGGAAGCGATATCCGGTTTGCATGGGAAACTAGTGGTCAGTGGTCAGTGGTCAGTGGTCAGTGGTCAGTTTCGGGACAGTTTTTTTTGATCACTGTCCACTGCCCACTGTCCACTATCTTAGTTGATACTTTCTTCGCAGTATCCATTCCATCGTAAGCACGGCAACGAAAAACGTCCAGCAGCAGGGCGGCCAGTAGAGGCGATATTCGATTTGCACGGTTTTTTTGCGTTCGACGCGGTCGAGCTGCTCGATGAGCCGATCGGCGGCGGCGAGGGAAACATAACGGCCGCCGGTCGCGGCGGCAATCGCCGAAAGCGTTTTTTCGTCCAAATCGAGCCGCTCGAATTCGAGATTCGGTTGGCCGACCTCGACGGGAATCTTCTCCGACGTGAAATGATCCTCGCCAAGTTGCGCATCGACCGTCAGGTCATAGTGTCCGGCGTCGGCCGGGTCGAACTTTCCGCCGAAATTGCCGGCGGGGCCGGCGAGCGCGGCAAGCGGAACGCGATGGAGTTTTTTATCCGGCCCGACGACGGCGGCCGTCACGGTCGCGTTGCTGTCGCCTTGGCCGTCGCGATTGCGAACGACGGCTGAAATTTGCACGGTTTCGCCGGGCTGAACCATCGTCTTGTCGATCTCGACGGTCAGCCCGGTCTTCGCATCAACCGCCTCGTTGCGGCCGGCGAGCCAGCGAATCGTCTGTCCCCAGAATCGCAGGAAGGGCGAATCCTGGCCAAGCGCGCGTGGGCCTTGCTGCCACCGCCACGTCGTATCGGCCGTAAAAACAGCCGTTCGGCCGCGGCCGAGGGGCTGCACCGCCAGCGCCGGCATCGCGCCGACCTCGGCCGACAGGGTCGCCAAAACTGTGGCGCCGGGCCGCGGGCCTTCGACGCGCGTGCAACCGCTCAGCGGCGGCAAGCCCGGCGTTTTCGGCTCGCCCTGTTGCGTCGGGAAAAAGCCGCCGATGTTGGCGAAGATCGGATGCCGCGCGCCGTCGGGCGTGAGGACCGGCAAAAACGGATCGGTGACCTGGCCGAGCGTTCGGTCGCCGAGCATCAGCGGCAGGGCGTCGCCCAGCGGCGTGCCGGCGTATCCGCCCGGCCCGAGACTGTGATAGCCGCCGAGCATGATCAAACCGGCGCCGTCGCGCACGCGCCGCAAAAACATTTCCTGCTGTTCGGGACGGATATACGAGCTGTCGATATCGCCGAACACGAACACGTCGAATTTATCGATCGTCGCTTGGTCGTTCGGAATGGCGTTCAACCGCATGCCGGTGATGTTCGTGCGTTGCAAGAAAACGTTCGGCCGCGTTTGCACCAATGCGCAGAACTCCAAATTCGGGTCTTTGGCCAAAAACTGATCGACCAACGTGCCGTACTCCTTCCGCAACGCGCCTTCGACGTACAACACGCGGAGGCCCGAATCGGCGACGACGGCCGTGGCCGACCGCTGATTGTTTTCGATGATCTTTTCGCCCTCGACCGGATCGACGCGGACCGTGTACGTATGCCGGCCTTTTTGGGTCGGGCGAAAATCGAACGTGACTTGCTGCACGCCCGGCACGTCGTCGAGCGTCAACTCGCTCTGGGCGATTTTTTTGCCGTCTTCGTCGAGAAACACTTGGACGACGTGATCGGCCAGTCCGACGGCGTCGATCGAGCCGGTGATTTTCGCGGCGTTGTCGAGCATCAAACGATCGGGGCAATCGATGCCGGTCACTTGCACGTCGCGGAAGTTGGAATTGCCTTGCAACTTGGCGCCAACGCCCACGGTGTTGACCGCCATGCCGATTTTCTTCGCCGAATCGAGCGGATCGCCCGCCGCGTTGTGAATGCCGTCGGAGAGCAAGAAAATGGCGGCGGTTTCGGCGGGCGAGAATTGCCTCGCGGCCGAATCGAGCGCCTTCGCGAGCGAGGTGGCCCGTCCGTCCGGCTTCAGGGCCGCGAGATTTTCCGGCCCATCGAGCGGTTGCACATGATCGGCGAAGGCGATGAGCCGGAGGCGGAATCGATCCTTCAGTTTTCCGCACCACTCGGTCAATTTATCGCGTGCGAGGTTGAACCGGGCGGCGCCGGAAACGTCGTCGGCAATGCTCATCGAGGCGGAAACGTCGAGCAGAAAGACGACAGCCCGCCGGTCGGTGATCGTGTTTTGATAGCTAAGCACGGGCCGAAACAGCAGCGTGACGATCAACAGAATGGCCGCCGCGCGGAGCAAAAAGAGCGTTCGCCGCTGATTTGGAAGCAGCGACTTGAACACGCGACGATAAAACACGCCGGCCAACAGCATCGCCACGGCGGCAACCGCCAGCATCGTCGCGACGCTAAAACCTTGGGCCAGGGTGAGGTGCATGGGTGGGACTAGTGGCTAGTGGCTAGTGGTTAGTGGCGAGCAGTTTTCACCGGCCGCGAACCACTAGCCGCTCGTTTTGGTCTTCTTCTTTCCTTCTTCAAACGCTTCTTTGCCGAGTTTGATCTGTTTGACGTAAAGGAGCGATTTCATCGTTTGGCCCGGCTCGCCCTTGTTTCGCTTGTTCAAGAGGAACGGCTCGGCCTCTTGCTCCGGCGACGATTGCAGGTAGACGACCGCGGCCAGCGGGCCGGCGATCGTTCGGCCGCCGCGCAGCGTGATCGTGTGAACGTATTCGCGGACGGGATATTTGCGGCCGGTGTAGATTTTTTCGTCGTTCGTGGTTTCCTTGAACGTCCACTCCTTTTCCATCCATTCCGTTTTGACGTCGCATTCGATCCGCTCGACGGCGGTCCAGGGGATTTCGCGTTGCCGACGGACGGCTTCGTCATAGATTTTCAGACGTTTGTCTCGCGTCAAATAGAGCCAGCCGGGCCGGATGACGCCGTTGGAAAGTTCGATGGCGCCCTGCACGGCGTCGTCGCGCGGGGCGGCATTGTCGGTGGGCATTTTGTCGGCGGCCGGGCGGCCGAACGGTTGAATGGTCGGCGGGTCGGCGGCGGTGACGACGACAGCGCCGGCCGCGGCGAAGAAAAAAAGAGCGGCACGGATAGCCGTCATCGCTTCATGCCACAAGCCGTTTTTCTTGTTGTCGATGTTCAACATTTTTTGGAACGTCCGCTTAAAAATATCGGAATAGCCTCCGGCTATCCGGGATTCCATTATACCGTTATGGGGCGAGGGGTGTACTGTTTTTGGCGCGTGTGGATTCAAGAAACAAAAAGAGCCTGCGGGAAGTGAATCCGCAGGCTCGTTCGGAACTCTCGACGGCGTTTTATTTAGTAATTG
>CAZWNM010000138.1:0-6178 GCA_964635765.1 uncultured Planctomycetaceae bacterium
CCACCTCGTCGCCGCCGATGTGAACGTATTTGCTCGGGAATAACTCGATCACTTCGGCAAGCACGTTTTGGAGGAACTCGAACGTAGCGTCATTGCCGGCGCAATAAACGCCGCTGGGATGGCCGGTGCAACTATATTCAGGATACGCGGTCAATGCAGCGGCGGAATGACCGGGCATTTCAATTTCCGGCACGATCGTGATATAACGATCTTTCGCATACGCGACGATCTCGCGCACGTCGTCTTGCGTGAAGAATCCGCCGTAGCGGCCGTCTGGCCCGTACGCGATGCCGGCTTTCGGATCAAGTCTGAACCCGATGCCCTTGCGCCACGCGCCGACTTCCGTCAGCTTCGGATACTTTTTAATTTCGATCCGCCAGCCTTGGTCGTCGACCAGATGCCAATGGAAGGTGTTCAATTTATGCTGGGCCATGAGGTCGAGAAACTGCTTGATGTCTTCCTTATTGAAGAAATGCCGGCTTACGTCCAGCATCAGGCCGCGCCACTGGAAGCGAGGTTGGTCTAGGATATCGACGCAAGGCACGGTCCAAGCAATTGCCTTGGTCGTCTCCCGAGTATTGGTATCGCCGAAGATTTCCGGCGGCAGTAGTTGCAGCAATGTTTGCGTGCCGTAAAAAAGGCCGGCGCCGCCTTGAGCCGTAATGACTATGCCGTCGGGCGTTACCGTCAAGCTATACTTTTCTCCATTGCGCAAGGCACCCACGACCTCCCTGCGGATGACAATCGCATTACCGACCGCGCCGGTTTCGTCGGTCGTTGCGACCTTTAAGTCGAAGCCCGTGCCCTTTTTCAACCGTTCGGCCAAGAGTTTGCCGACATGGGCGGCGTCGGCGGAATCTTTGGCCACCAGAATCGTCGTATCTTTATTGATAATGAACGCGCCGATTTTGCGTTCGACCTTGAGCGGCAGCGGCACCAGCGAAAGCGGCTTCTCGTCGGCATTGGCGATAACCGCGCCGAGAACAATACTGGCGAGTATGAAAGCGATGGCGATTCTGGATGTCAAAAAAAATCTTTCCAGAAAAAACATTTTGGGGAGAAAACAATAAGATCGAAACACGCCGGATAAAATCGGCGGCAAACGCCGGGCAGGAGCGTTCCTGATCCGCGTATTATGACACTAATGCGGACGCAACACAAGGTGCTTGCGGATCATCCCCCGGCGACATACACTAAGGAAATCTATGCTTCCAGCAACACATCGTTGATAGGTTCCCGCCGTGACGCAAATCATCCTAAAACCCCGCAAAGCCAAGCCTTTTTACGCGCGGCACCCCTGGGTGCTCGATTCCGCGGTCGATCGCGTCGAAGGCAGTCCCGCCGATGGCGACGTGGTGGACTTGCTCTGCGACAAGGGTAAGTTTATCGCCCGAGGCGTGTTCAATCGCCAAAGCCGCATTCGAGTTCGTTTGTATACATGGGATGTCAACGAGCCGCTCGACGATCATTTTTGGCGGCGGCGGCTCGAAACGGCGATTCAATTCCGCAATCAACTCGGTTACGGCGACCCGCACGGCGCGGCGCGGCTGGTGTTCAGCGAAGGCGACGGGCTGAGCGGCTTGATCGTCGATCGCTACGCCGACTATCTCGCCGTGCAAGTGACGGCCCAAGCGATGGCCGTTCGGCTGCCGACGATCGTCGCGATGTTGGTCGAAATGGTTCATCCGAAGGGCGTGATGATTCGCACGGAGCGCGGCGTTAGCAAGGCAGAAGGTTTGGAATTGCGCGACGGCCCGTATTGGGGCGAACAGCCCGAGGGTCCGCTGACGATCGTCGATAACGGGCTGAACTATGAAGTCGATTTGGCCGAAGGGCAAAAGACGGGCTTCTATCTCGACCAGCGGGAAAATCGCGTGGCGGCGGCTCGATATTTTCGCGACCGCCGCGTGTTGGACATGTTTTGCTACAGCGGCGGATTTAGCATGGCGGCTGCGGCCATCGGCGGCGCCCGCGAAACGCTCGGCATTGATTCGAGCCAAAAGGCCGTGTCGCTGGCTTGGGCGAACGCCCATCGCAACGGGCTGAAAAACGTGCGATTCGAGCGGGGCGACGGTTTCGAGGCATTGCAATCGCTGGTCGATTCCGGCGAGCGTTTCGGCGGCGTTTCGCTCGATCCGCCGAAGTTCGCCCGAAGCCGCGGCGCCGTCGAGGAGGCGTTGCGGGCGTATCATTGGCTCAACCGCCTGGGCGTTTCGCTGGTCGAGCCGGGCGGATATTTGGTCACGAGCAGTTGCTCCGGCCATGTCTCGCGCGAAGATTTTCTTTACATGCTCGTCGGCGTGGCCCAGCAAACGCGACGCGAAATCCAAATCCTCGAACAGCGCGGCGCCTCGCCCGACCATCCCGTCAGCGCGGCATGTTTGGAAGGCGAGTATCTGAAGTGTTTTATTTGCCGTGTGGTGTAGCGGAAAAACTATGCCGGCTGGTTTCAAGCTCGGTTTGTGGGCCGATTGGAAAAAGATCGCCGGACGCCCAGGGATTGGCCGACACGGCGCATTCGTGTAAAATGCCGGTTATGTCGGCCGGGCGTTTTTTAAGAGGTCTGAAATCTTTGCTTCTTGTGCGGATGACCGTGTTGCCAATTTAACCAAAACGAAGACTCCCGACTTCCTTAACCTTCCAGGACGAGTTGATCCTTGGATTCTTGCCACGATGGAGGTGTTATGAGAGCGTTTTTCTCCTGCATCGTAGCGGCATTCGCCGCTTCGTCTTTCGGAGCGAACCCTGACGCTAATCTGGTTCAGGAGCACTTCAAGAGTGAGAACTACACGGTTACATGGGGAACCGCAAGCGCCTTTGATTCCGGCGCGGAACTGGAGATCGGTGATGGGTCAGGTCACGGGTTCACACTCGGCTGGCTCCGCTTCAGATCCGGGGACGGGCGCGTGGACGTCCTCTCCATCCAACTCAATGAGGGCCGGCACCCGTACCGATCGAAGTGGCCTCCGGACCTCGCGACGGTAGTAGTCAAACACGCCCAGATGAAGCCCGACGCCTACGCCGCGTTACTGCGAGACTTGGCTCTTGTAGACGCGGCGGAACTACGCCGAGTCCAACGGGATTCCTCAACCGGTTCCTCTGAGGACTTCTGGGTCTACGCCCGCCTCACGGCGAACAAGAAGACGCTCGTGGATCTTGAATGGGCCGGTTACTGGGGCAGCAGTGATGAGGTACACTTCGCGAAGCCGCAGGCTGCCGTCGCGCTGGGCCACGCAGCAGTCAAGGGACTCGACTTCAAGGAACATACTCTGACCGAAGAAGAACGGGGCTGGGCCAGTGCGAAGTTCGCCCGCGACTGGAAACAAATCAAGGATTTGGAGTTCCATTGGTGGGTACGTGAACGGTACATCATCGTGATTGGCGTCGTCGGCGACGAATCGGCCTTACCGGCACTGCGCGATGCCATGCAGGGCGACCCGAAGGACCGATGCGTCTACTATGCTATCAATGCCGCCACACGGCTAACGAAAAAGGATGTGCGGGACAAGCCCACAGAGGAAATGGATGTCGAAAAAACGCGGCGACGAATGCTCGACATACTACGGAACAGGAAATGAAGGTTCCGCGGCTCCAGCATCCCATAATACGTGAGGCTGGTGATTCATTGACGCTGTCATACTCATCTAACCATACCCCAGCCGCTTCAAGTCCTCTTCCGTCAGGCCGTGATGATGGCCCAGTTCGTGCAGGATGGTAATGCGAATTTGCTCGCGCAACCGGCCTTGACTGATTCGGCCGTCGTCAGCGGCGGCCGCCGATAGAATGCCCTCACGGTAGATCGTCACCACGTCGGGCATCGTGGCGGAATGATTCACGCTCTTATCGCCGATCGGTATGCCCGTGTAAAGACCGCAAAGATCGTCGATATATTCGACGTTCGTTCGATCCATCACTTCGTCGGAGGGATAGTCCTCGACGTGCAGCGGCACCCGGTCGATCAACTCATGGACCATCGGCGGCATGCGTTCGAGCACCCATTCCAATTGTTCGTCGAATCGGCGTCGCGTTTGTGGGTTCAAGGCATCGTCTCCAGACAGTCTTTTACAAATGGCGGCCGTCCATTACAATAATACCCGCCCGGCGGATGGGAGAAAATGGCTGCCGGCGGAAAAACAGGAGAAAACCACATCATGTGCAATCCTCGAACATTCGCGTTTTTAGCGTCATTTGCAGTTTTTGCGACGTTGCCGTCGGCCGAGTTGCTGCCGGCGGAGCAACCTCGCGTCGAGAGCAGGGCCGTCGTTGGCACACCGTTCGGCATCGGGCGAATCACGCTCGACCTTGCGCCGGAAATGTTGCCTACGCCGATCGGGGCCGACGGTATCGGTCTGACGGAACAAAACGGCCGTGTGCTGTATCCAGTCGTGGATGATCCGGCCGTCGCCAAGCTTGTGCGTGAATGGCTCGACAATGCCCCGCCGACGACGCCCGATGAGCCGGTGCGTCAAGGAGTGCAGGGGCTGCTGCAAGACATTTTCAGTCAGTCGCGGCGCGTCAGCGTCTATTTCCTCTTCCGCTGCGACGAGCCGCTGCACGTTTCGTTGCAATTGCGAAATCGCGTGGATTTGCAAATCGTGCCGAGGGCCGACGTTGCCGCCGCCGACTTGCCGCGCGGCCGTCTCAACGCCATGCGCAACGCCATTCGCAATCCCAGCCATGCTGCGTTGTTGCAGCAATGGTGGCAACATTATGCCAAAAATGCTGGTGGCATCTTTTCCTCGAAACGCGACGATCCGCCGATGCTCGATACGTATTTGACCGCGATGCTCGCCCGTCGGCTTCATTTGCAATTGCCCGAGGCAAAGAAAACCGACTCGACCCAAGAAATGCTCCGCAAGGAAATCGGTTTGAACGCGGGCGGCGAATCGCTGCGCATGGCGATGATGCAGGACCGCGTGCTGGGCCTGGGAAATTGGAGCGAACCGCCCGGCAATGCGCCAGTAGGCCAGCCGTCACAAAACTGGCCGGCGCTGGCGGCCGACGCAACAATCGAGCCGATCGCCATGCGCGTGCCGGTCGAGTGTTTTTATGCTCGATTCGGAAGTTTCGCCAATTTCCTTTGGCTGCAAGATACGCTGGCCAAATGGGACGGCGACGCACAGAATCTGATCGCCTTGCGAGGATTGGAATGCGATATGGGCCGCCGCATGGAGCGGCAACTTGTGCTGAAACAAACCGTGTTGTCGCGCATGTTGGGCGACACCGTGATCGCCGACGTGGCGATTATCGGCACGGATATGTTTTTCCGCGAGGGCGCTTCCTACGGGATTTTGTTCCACGCCCGAAATAATCTCGCCCTTTCGACCAGTTTGACGCAGCAGCGGCAAGAGCGAATCAACGCCGGAGGCGCGACTGAAGAAAAACTGACGATCGCCGGCCGATCGGTTTCGTATCTGTCGTCGCCCGACGGCATAATGCGGTCGTATTACGTTGCCGACGGCGATTTTCATTTCGTCGCTACGTCAAAATATCTGGTCGAGCGTTTTGTGGCGACGAAATCGGGCAACGGTTCGCTCGGCGCGTCGCAAGAGTTTCGACACGTCCGGTCGGTCATGCCGATCAGCCGCAACGATACCGTATGGCTGTATGTCTCCAGCGATTTTTTCGAGAATCTCACGGGCTTTGCGTATCGCTTGGAGATGACGCGCCGTCTGCAAGCGGCGGTCGATATTGAAATCGTCGAGATGGCTCGCCTGGCGGCGGCGGCGGAGAAGCGGCCTTACGAAACGATCGAACAACTAAAAACGGCGGGCTTTTTGCCGCCGGAGTTCGGCCCCTTGCCCGATGGCAGCCGCGTTGTCATCAACGGCGGCGAAGTGGTAGACAGTTTGCGCGGCCGACACGGGGCGTTCGTGCCGGTTGCCGACGTGCGTGTGCGCGGGGCAACGCGGGCGGAACTTGCCGACTACGAACGCTTCGACCAATACCGCCGCGCGAACTGGGGCCGCATCGACCCCATCATTGCCGGCATCAAACGAACCGCGTTGAAAAATAACCGCGAACAGGTCGTGGTCGATGTGTCGATGACGCCGTTGGCGCCGAAACATGTGGAAATACTGAAACAGTGGATTGGCGAGGCCGATTCGCAACAATTGAAACCGGTGGCCGGCAACGCGGCCGACATCAGTTGCAGATAGTCGACCATGACAAGATCGAG
>CAZWNM010000139.1:0-6147 GCA_964635765.1 uncultured Planctomycetaceae bacterium
GGTGAACGACTACGGCAAGAAGATGAATCTGTATAAAGGCCTCGTGCCCAGCGGCGATGATTGCCGCGAGGGCCTGACGGCCGTGATTTCCATTCGCGTGCCCGAGCCGCAATTTGAGGGGCAGACGAAAACGAAACTCGGCAACAGCGAAGTGGAAGGCATCGTCAATTCGGCGGTGGGCGATTATTTGGCGAAGTTTTTGGAGGAGAATCCGAAGACGGCGAAGATCATCGTCCAGAAGGGACTGTTGGCGGCCGAGGCCCGCGAGAGTGCCCGAAAGGCCCGGCAGTTGGTCCGCGAGCGCAAAGGCGCGCTAAGCGGCGGCGGCCTGCCCGGCAAGCTGCGCGATTGTTCGAGCCGCGAGGTCGAGTTTTGCGAATTGTATCTGGTCGAGGGCGATTCGGCCGGCGGCAGTGCGGAAGGCGGGCGAATCCGCGAATATCAGGCTATTTTGCCGCTGCGAGGCAAGATCATCAACGCCTACAAATCGCGCGACGACAAAGTGCTTGCCAACGAGGAAGTCCGCAGCATGATTTCCGCCATCGGGGCCGGCATCGGCGACGAAATGGACCTTTCCAAGCGTCGGTACAGCAAAATCGTCATTATGACCGATGCCGACGTGGACGGCTCGCACATCCGCACGCTGCTGCTGACTTTTTTCTATCGCCAGATGTACGACCTCGTGAAGGGCGGCTACGTGTACGTGGCCCAGCCGCCATTGTTCCGCGTGCGGCACAAGAAGGAAACGTACTACGTCCAAACCGAAGAGGAAATGAAAGCCCAACTGCTCGACGCCGGCTTGACCGACGCGGCGTTCGATCCCGGCGACGGCCGAATGGTCGAGGGCAAGGATATGGAGCTTCTTTGCCGCACGTTGTCGGCGCTTGAAGATTCGCTGTTGGCCCTGGAGCGTCGCGGCATCAGCCTCCGCGCCCATGCCGTGCGGCGCGACGCGGTGACCGGCCGCTTGCCGATGTACCATGTGTTCCTCGGCCAGCAAGAGCATTGGTTCACCACGCGCGAGCAGCTCGACGCCTTTCTGGCCGCGCAGGAGCAAGAGGGCGGCGACGAGTTGGACCTCGCCGACGACGGGAACGGCAATACGCATAACGGCAACAATAGCCATGAAGCGGAAGAACCGGCCGAGCCGAAAGCGAAACTGCACATCGTCGAACTGCATGAAGTCCGTTCGATCAACAACCAGCTTACCACGTTGCGCACGATGGGTTTCGAGATCGACAGCCTGATTCCGCAAGAGCGCACCGGCATCGAGGAGCCGCGTTATCGTCTGCGGCGCGGCGAATCGACGACCGGCCTCGAAGACCTTCGCGGCCTGTTGACGGCGATTCGATCGGCCGGCGAAAAGGGCCTTCAAGTGACGCGATTCAAGGGCCTAGGCGAAATGAACGCCGAGGAATTGCGTGAAACGACGCTCGATCCCGCGAATCGCACGCTGGTTCAAGTGACGATGGAAGACGCCGGCGCCGCCGACGACCTCTTCCGCATTCTGATGGGCGACAAAGTCGAACCCCGCCGCGAGTTCATCGAAAAACACGCGATGGAGGCGAGGAATTTGGACGTGTAAAAAGCGCGTCTGGTGCGGGACATAAAGGTTGTCAACCGGCGCGACATACGCGCACATAATTTTGGCGGCCAGCCCCGAATTGCCACGGAAACCTCAATCGGGTGGTTAAATCGCCCACCAGCGCGCCCTTTGGATCTTGCCGGCCAATGAACTTCGTTGTTCGCGATCCCGTGTTGTGGCCAAGAAGGCTGGTGGCGATCTAGGAAATCTGCGGCCAATAGGTAAGAAAAAGCAAAAGATTTGCCGGGCCGCCTGTTGGCAGCCCGGCAAACCTTTGCTGCGCGTGGTAGAGATGTTTTCCATCTGATCGCAGCTGACGCCACATGCTGCCCCAGCTTCTATAGACGTATCGGGGGCGGGTTTTTACGCCGGCTGCGGCCACGCCGCAAGCCGACCTGGTAGCCTTTTCGGCTGCCATCGCGTTGTCCAGCCATGTAGATCCAATAGCCAACGCCTACCACGATTCCCAACAGGATCAAACTTTTCATCGGACCTCCTCGGAATCCATAAGATAGTTGCACAGTTCTGATCTTACCGCACGACACTGCGGATGCGATCGACTCGGTGCCGAACCTGACTATGCCGCGGCGCGATTTTTTGCCTGCGGGTGTGCCGATGCCGAAACATCTTCGAGAAAGTCATGGTAATCGACTTTCTGTCGTTCGCGCTCGAAGGGAACGGGTGTCAGCATGACAAAGCCGCGACGGGCAATCGTTCCGGCCGATTCTCCAGTGGCCTTGGCCACCGCACGATTAAAATCGTTCTGGTTCATGGTTATACACTCCGCCGCAGCAGGTAATCCCGCAGGACATTGGCAGGCGCGGGGTAGCCGATCTGCTCCAGATACGCGGCTTCGCGGAGCAAGCGTCCGAATCGCCGGCTGATGCCAGTGGACGTCGTGCGGTGTTTGGCAACTTGCTGGAAGACGTTCAAGAAATCTTCAAAACGATCTGGCCACTCGCCGAGGATCTCGGCGGCCGAAAGCCACGAAAGAAACTCGGGCGCATCGTCTGCCTGGGTATCCATCCGTTTGCCAAAATCTTCCATCCATGCAGGTGTTTTGGCGACCGACGCCGCCAGTCGCTCTGCCCACCAGAATGTCGCGGCGGGAGGCATTTTGGGCAGCAGGTAGGCTCGGTCCATGAGCAACTGTTCCAGCATCCGCGCGAGATTGGTCTCCTGAGGGGAGACCGGCTCTGCACGGGACTCACCCAGCCGATAACCGCACGGGCAGTAGGACACATGCTGGCGATCACAACGCAGTGCGCGATGGCAGTCAGGGCATTGGCCGACGAGAAGACACCGATGCGTCATGCACATCGGCAGTGCCCGGAACGACCACACCAAACGTTCATGTGGAATGGAGTCTTCCTTAAGACAGACCGGACAGATGGGTGAGACGGAAGCGAAGAAGTACTTCCGCATGATCTTCGAGTCCGCGACCGACGTGCATGGCGATCCACATGGTGAAAGGACCAATTGCGCGGCGAGACGGTAGAAGGTCATCTCCAGAAGGTCTGCTATTGGACGGCCTAATATTCCCGCCAATTGATCAAGCCAGCGGCCAGGCGGCAACAAATTGACATTGGCCGGTGCGGTTCTGAAATCCGACAACAACGACCGGACGCGAGGCGGCCCTTCATAACCCATAGCCTCCGCCGTCCGCCGCAGGAGACTTGCCAACGATTCCCCGGGAAGCGGTGAGGTACGGGCCGGCAGGGGGCGAATTACTTGAGACACGATCATTTTCGACCTCCCAAATAATCCGACGCCGTAACTGGCCGCGGTTTGCTGCGAGCTGCCCGGGGCGTCAAGCCGATCCCTACAGTCGCCGCCTAGTCGGCCGCCTGCACCCGATCGAGCGCCGCCTGATCCAGTGTCCCGATGAAGGGATTGGATTGTTCGGCCAACACCCGCTGCTGAGCAAGCGTCCTTTCATAGACCCGGGCCAGGTCAGCCAGTTCGATCCGTTTGCTTTTTTGGCAGATGGCCTCCACCAGTGCCCCGCGCACGAGCGTCATCAAGTAGTCGGGGACTCCGCGGCAAGCAAGGTAGATGCGGCCGGCCAATTCGGACTCGGCGAGTCCCGAGACGTCTGTCAACGGCAAGGACTCGTCGAGCCGCTTGAGCATGCCGCAGAACTCTTTGCGGCCCTGCGGCGTTCGCCAGGTGAAGCAACGAAGCGTCAAGCGTTCCTTAAATCGTCGTTCGGTGTGCTCGGCGCTGAGGACATATTGTGCCTCGGGCATTCCGCACACGACAACCGGAATGCCTGTGTTGACGATCAATACTTTCAACCACTGGGAGGCCTTGGTCATGACCTTCGCACGATCCATGTCGAACAGGTGATGAAACTCATCCATGACAATCAACTCCACACCGCAGTGTGTCAACAGTCGGACGGCACGGTTGGTGAGCGTCTGCACCGTGCCGCTGGACCAAGCCGGATCGCCCAGTGCCAGGAGCAGGTCGGCGGCGATGCCTTTGGGCCGGGCGTCAGGTTGCAGAGTGACCTTCAAGATCGGTTGGCGGGTGGCGGTCTCGGTTTCTTCCGGCGGGTGGAGCCGATAGTAATGGTCGACGACACTGGTCTTTCCGACGCCGGAGGCTCCCAAGAGCGCGCCGCAGACCGGCTCGCGGGTCTGCCCGGCTGGCTTGGTGACACCGCTCCAACAGGGCCACCGCTTCGCGAACCGCGGATGCAGGATAATCAACTGATGGGCATAGGCGATTCGCTGCGGTGCGGGCACCTTGGCCCAATCGCGTCGATCGGCGATGGGTTTCACGTCAGAATCCGCGATACGGTTCATGGCAATATCTTTCGTGTGGGGTTTTGGGAAAAAAGAACGGCCTTGTCGAACAACGCAAGAGAACCCACGATTGGTTGTGTCAGCAATCATCACAGAACCGCTAGCATTCTTGGTTGTTCGACGAGGCCGAGCAGAAAAGGGCAAAGAGCGACCGCTGTAATCGGTCGTTTGAAAACCTCAGAAATCAGCGCCGGCCACTTCCCAGTCCGAGACGTCGATCTCCGCGGGGTCGATCATCGGCAATGGGCTTGCCGAATGGCCGTCCTCGACATCGTCCGAACCAATTCCCTGTTCTGGCAACAGAGAGGTCATTGCGGAAGCCACGGGATCGGTCGCTGGGATATCGTCCATTTCGGCCGGTCCGTTCATCGTGGAAGGGGCCGGTTGGAGATACCGGGCTGCCCGCATGCGTCGGCTGCGGGATGGCTTATGAACGGCCTGTTCCACAACTTCCCGAATGGCATTCCTGCCTGCCGAGAGGTTTTGCAAATGCTCTGGCCCATCAAAAAGCTCTCGGATGGCCCGCTTGAGGACCCGCCATTGATAGGCCGTCATGCCTTTCATGGCCGGGTCGACGGCCATGGCCTTGATGTAGCCGTTGTCGACGGGGTTGAGAACCCAGACTTCACCAAGATCCCAGGGGTTATGGCGGACGCAGAGTCGGTCGACGTTCACGTTGTTGGCGGCCATCTCGGCCCGAAACGCCATCAGATCGTCGCTCGTATAAAACATCCCGCCCAATTCAATCCCGCGGGCGGAAAGGGTCCGATCGGTCCGCTTGGCCAGCAGGACAAGCAAGTCGTCGGCCGTGGCGGGAAACAGGGGCGAGTGCTCAGCGGCACATTCTTGCCACATTTCCAAGCGGGTCAGTTCCGCCGTGGGATGCTTGGCGATGGAGTAGACATCCACCAAGTAAAGATGGATGATCTCCAACAGGGCCTCGTAGGAGAGCAGAGGCCCCTCATCGGGATTGTAGTCGGCCCGATCCGCCCAATTGCGAAACGTCCGACCCGGCAGCGATGCCGAGAGTTGATCGTTGAGTCCGTCGAAAAAAGACTCGACCGTGCCTTTGAACTGGGGCGTTCGAGGTGGATTGAAGTCCAATTCGAATCCCAACTGAAAGGCGGCATCCTCCAGATCCCGACTTGTCAGGTCAGAATCCCGATCGCAAACGAGTCTTTCAGGCAGACCGCAACACGGCCACCATCGTCGGGGACGCCGCCGTCGTCGGCGACAGTCTTACGCTGACATGGGCCGCCGATGTGCGACATCTGAAACTCACGGTTCAAGGAAAATCCATCGTTGCGACATGGGACTGGCCCGAAGGAGCTTATGATGCGAAAGTCGTCGTCCGTGAAGACGCCTATCCGACCGGTCCTGACGATCCACAAGCTCGTTCCGATCGCTGTTTTCATCCCGGTTACATGGTGAAACATCGATTTGTCATTTCCATCAAGGGCAATGCCAGCCGCATTTATGTCACCGTGTATGCCATTTATCATGAGCATGGCACGGAATATGCATCTGGCTGCACTGCCGGGGCACGAGACGTGGTTGACGTGGTTCCAAGTATTCGGCTGCACTATAGCGTTAAAAAGTTTTCATGGTTGGCCCAGTTCTTTTTGAAGATCGAGCCTTGCTGACTGTCGATACGGGCGGATCAAACGGCGGCCATTCCTGAACTGACATTGGTGGCAGGCCTATACTGGACCCAAGAAACTGGACCACGACTTTGAGTCGAATCCCTGGTAG
>CAZWNM010000140.1:0-6101 GCA_964635765.1 uncultured Planctomycetaceae bacterium
CCTTGACGAGGTGATGCGGCGTCATATCGAGTCGGTGTTGACGCTAACGCGAGGCCGGATTGAAGGGCGTCGCGGCGCCGCGATGTTATTGGAGATCAATCCGCACACGTTGCGGGCCAGGATGCGCAAACTGAACATCGACTGGACCCAATTTCGTCCCAAGGAAGATTGCGATTTAGTAGTGTAGCTGCAGTTGGTCGGCCCTCGTCGAAAGAGCATCGAAAATGTGGCTTCAATGCAAAACGGTGGCGATGAGTGCCAATTTGTGACGATGGGCTACTAGACAATATTTGCATAGCGGCATAGAATTTATTTGCCTTGCTGACTCGCTAATCAAACGACGGTCCTTTGAACAGCATGACGGGAAAATGCCCATGAAAGTTTCTGCCAAGACGGAATATGCATGTATCGCGATGCTGGAATTGGCGTTGTGCCATCCATCGGAGGAACCGGTTCGGATACGCGAAATTGCGGAACGCCATAACGTGCCACCGCGTTTTTTGGTCCAAATTTTGCTGCAACTGAAGGGCGCTGGCCTTGTCATGAGCGTGCGCGGCGCCGCCGGCGGGTATCGGCTGTTGCTCCCACCAGAGGAAATTCCACTAGGCAAGGTGATGGAAGTCATCGAAGGGAATCTTGAAGAAAACGGGCAAAGCAGCGCATCGATGGATTCGCCTATCGTGCAGGTGCTTTGGCAAGCCTGGAACGATGTTGCAGCTTCCCATCGCCGCGCTCTCGTTGGTTTGACGCTCGCCGAACTCATTGAGCGGGCAAAATCGCAAAACGAGCCGATGTATCACATCTAAGAAAACGGCGGTACGCCGTATAATGTCTGCCTCCAACAGCTGCACAACGTCTTGCCACCGTTTCGTATGTGCCCGATGCAGGTAATACATTTCGAGGTTTCGCAATGATCCGACGTCTTTCTCCGAAGCTGTTCGACCAGCGCATCCCGATGGTCGCCAATGGCCGCCCGGAGGTCAGTGTTCAATTCACCTTCGGGTACTCGATAGCGAAATCGATCGCCATCGCGAAAGACCACTACTTGATTTTGCGCCAGATCGGCCACCAATTGATCGATGGTCATAGGTCGCCCTCCTCCCAGTCGCTTGGGATTGGTTTCAAACCCGCTGACTGTGCTCCAGCAGTTCGATCAACCCGTCTTTACGTATGGCAAATGCAAACTCAAAAAGGCGTTGCAGATAGGCAGCCGCTTTTTCCGGCTTTCCAAACGGTAGCGTAATCGACTGTTCGTCAATGTCCCACGGCGGCGCACCAGCGACAAACGGCGCAGGCAACTTGGACTTCGCCATTCGTCCTTCCTCGTATTGCCGTTCCACTGCCTTGAGCGTGCAGGCAAGTCCCCTCGCCCTTTGGGAGAGGGCTAGGGTGAGGGCGGTTTGCGGCAACGACGGCCGATTCCTCCTGGTCTCTGCAATCCTCGCCGCCAAAGCCCTCACCCCCGGCCCCTCTCCCAAAGGGCGAGGGGAGAAATTTACGAGATCCTCCGTAACGAGCATTTTCCGTACTCAGCAGCACTTTTCGGCCGTCAAGTTCCGACGCGGCCATCAACCGTTTTTGCATCGTGAGGTTTGCCACGGCCAAGAGGTCGTCATCGCCGCCACGTTGGAGCAATAACAAGGCTGGTTGGCCATGCCGATCCTTCGAGCTTGAGTCGTGTTGCAGTCGGGCGTGTGTGTGCCGCCGATCGCGGAGCGCTGGCCAGCGCCGACGAGCCGCCAACAGGTCTTGATACAGTTGCCGGAGTTGCAAATGTGCCGAACCTTCCGGCCATGTCCAGTCGAGCTTGGCTGCAACGAAGGTTTTGGGGTCTTGGGGATCGGGAATGTCTGATCCCCACTGAAAAGCAAGATCGGCAAATTCTTGGCGTCGGCCACGCCGCACTCCCTCGACGACAACGGGATCGTCGAACGAGCAGAAAAAGGGAAAGGGCCGCTGCTCGCTGTATTCCTCGCCCATAAACAACAGCGGCACACATGGCGAGAGCAACAGCAAACCGCACGCCAGCCGTTGCGAGGCGGGTGGAACGATCGTGCCCAAGCGATCTCCTCGCGCACGATTTCCCACCTAATCGTGGTTTTGTATACAGACGACGAATCGCGTGCGATCAGTGGCGCCCACGCGGCTGCCGTGGCGGCGGCGAAAGGGGCTATAACAACCGTCATACACGAACACACGGTTCAGGGCCTTGGCCACGTGTTCAGGCTTCCCAAAATCCGAGTAATACCCGTCTCGCTCGCCGGTCAGCAGTGCATGAATGCTGTGGTGAAAATCGTTGTTCCAAACGCCATCCAGCCCAAAGCCGCCGCTTTTCTTCGGGCGGATCAGCCGGACATCGTTCGGGTTGCTTTCCGCGATGACGTGGACGAGGCGACGGTGGCGAGCCGCTTCGCGCTGCACTACGTCTTGAATTTCGGCAAGGATGTGACGAGGACTGAGGTCGTAGATGGCATGAACGGCATCGAGCCGCAGACCGTCAACGTGAAAATCCTGAACCCACATTCGCGCGTTGTCGATGGCGAACTGCCGAACCGCATCGCTTTCCGGCCCGCCATAATTGACGGCCGGCCCCCACGGCGTGCGATAACGATCGGTGAAATAGGGGCCATAGTTGCGCAGATAATTCCCTTCGGGACCGAAATGGTTGTAGATCACATCCAGAAACACCGCCAGTCCCGCTTGATGGGCGGCGTCAACGAACCGCTGTAGCGACCGTGGCCCGCCATAGCTTTTCTGTACGGCATAAGGATAGACGGCATCGTAACTCCAGTTGCGGTCGCCTGCGAATTGGGCCACCGGCATCAACTCGATAGCAGTTACACCAAGCGAAAGCAATTGAGGCAGGCGAAGAATGATCGCATCGAATGTGCCCTCTGGCGTGAAGCCCCCGACGTGCAATTCGTAAATGACCAGCTTATCGCGGGCGATGCCATGCCAAGCCGTATTCAACCAGCAGTACGATTCCGGGAAGAATAAAGCCGATGGGCGATGGACGCCGTTGGGTTGCCAACGCGACGCTGGATCGGGATAATCGCGGTCGTCGGCTAGCATAAACGCATACGGCAATCCTTCATCCACTTGCGGTTGTTGATGGACGAAATAGCCGTTGCCCTCCGGCGTCATTGCGGTTTCCTGGCGTCCGCCAGACGCGCCAAACGACGCTTCCATCGGGCTGGCGCAATGCTCCCACCGGAGGATTCGGAAAAGCACGCTGCATTCCCCCCTTTCTTTGTCGCCGGGGATGAATCAAAGTTCGGCGGCGCAGATGCGTACCAGACCATTATCTTATCTTATCTAATTTCCGATCACATAGTAAGTATTGCCAACCATTTGGGTCTGTCAAGGCTCCGTGGCGTGGGGCTATTGCCGCCTGAATATAATTCAGTCGGGTAGGAATAGGTGCCGCGGGGGAGGCCGTACGCACGATGGAAGAAATTAAGCCTTTTTGCGTCATGGATTGCACCTTGGTCCGTTGTGCCACGGGCCGGGCATGCTCGAATCTGCGCGAAATGTTGGAGGCGATCCGCACCGTGCCGGATGCGGTCTTGGAACATCACATGATGCGTTGCGCACTGGAGAATCATTTCGAGTTGCACGAGTTTCCAAACGATTTAGCCCGCTGGTGCTGGACTGCTTTGGGGGATAACGTCCTTGGGGAACAATTGGGGCTAGTGGACCATTACCGGCAATCGTCGATGACCGCGTTACGGGCGACGTTGGCCAATGTGGTTGAAGATCGGTTGTGGGGGCTGGATAATGTGCCGTGGTGTCGGCCCGGCCTGGAACTACATTTGGTCGAATCCCGACTGATCGTATACGACACGGGCGAACGAATATCCACGCCGGCGGCAATGCTGGAAGCCGTCGAACGCATATCGTCGCGGTCTCTGTTCTTTCACGTCCACGATGCGCGGCGGCGCACGGCAGGGCAATCGGACAATTTCTCGTCGTGGTTGGACAAATGCGGCGCTGAAGCGTCGTTGGTCAGGATGCTGCGGGGAATCGACTTCTATTTTCTGAACCTCAGCCAACTCCGGCAGGCGCTGATCGAAGCCTTTCGGCATTACGTCGCCGAAGCCCCGCCCGTTCCGAGGAGCGTCCCACGAAGCTATTGGACCGTTACGAAGAGATCGTGGGCCACCAGGAGGTGGAGCGACTACACCGGCTGGCCGAGCGGCTGGCTGGCAAGCGGATAGTCCACGTCAACTCGACGCGAATCGGCGGCGGCGTGGCGGAAATTCTTGGGTGGATGGTGCCGCTGTTGGAGGAGTTGGGAATCAGCGCACGCTGGGAGGTGATCGCCGGACCACCGGAGTTCTATCGCGTCACGAAAGCCTTTCACAACGGGTTGCAGGGCCTGCCGGTTTCGCTCAGGAAGAGCGACTTTGATTTGCACTATGAGGTCAATCGGGAAAACGCCCAAAGGCTGAACCTGGAGGCGGATATTGTTTTCGTGCATGACCCCCAGCCAATCTACCTGCCGCAATTTACGCCGCCGGGGCAGGTGGCCCGATGGATATGGCGATGTCACATCGACGCTTCACGTCCGAATCGGGCCGTCTGGAAGTACCTGGAAACAGCGACTTCCCTTTATGAGGCGGCCATCTTCTCCATGCCCGCCTTCGCGCGGCCGTTGGCGTGTCCGATGTTCTTGATCTTGTCTTCGATTGATCCGCTGTCGGACAAGAACTGCGCCATTCCCGAGGCGGAACGGCTGGAGACGCTTTCGCGGCTCGGCATCGACCCGGAGCGACCGCTGTTGGTACACGTGTCGCGGTTCGATCGGTTCAAAGACCCGTTAGGTGTTATCGAGGCGTACCGTTTGCTGCAACCCTACTACCCCGAAATGCAGTTGGCCTTGGCCGGCGGGCCGGCGGACGACGACCCGGAAGGTGCCGAGGTTCTCCGCGAAGTCGTCGATCGTGCCGGCGAAGACGCCAACTTGAAGGTTTTGATGCTTCCGCCCGATGCCCATCGCACCATCAATGCCCTCCAACGCTCGGCGACCGTGGTGCTGCAAAAATCGCTCAAGGAAGGCTTTGGGCTGACCGTTACCGAGGCGCTCTGGAAGGGCAAGCCGGTGATCGGTGGCGCTTGCGGCGGTATCACCTTGCAGGTCCACGACTATCAGACGGGGTTTCTGGTGTGTTCCCCGGCTGACGCTGCGTATCGCATTCATTATCTGCTGCGATATGCTGATAAGCGGCAACGGATGGGCCAAACCGGCCACGAGTTTGTGCGAGACCATTTTCTGCTGACCCGCAACATCCGCGACTATCTCACCATGCTCCTCTGCCTGGATCATCCCGAATCAACGACGCTCGTGGTCTAGGACATCAGCTCTGTATGCGATTTTCATCGGTCGCGCCAGACTGCCTGACAAGGGTAGCAAGCCGGCTGAGACGCTGAAGGCCGACCAGCCCAAGCGAACGCGGGCCAAGAAGGAGCCCAAGGCGAAGCGGGTCAGCGGACTGGACGCCACGGCGAAGGTGCTCAGAGAGTCGGGCGAACCGATGACCTCCAAGGAGATGGTCGAGACGGCTGAAGCGAAGGGCTATTGGAAATCGCCCGGCGGCAAGACGCCCCACGCCACAATTTACAGCACCATTATTCGAGAGATCGCCAAGAAGGGCGACGCCTCGCGATTCGTGAAGACCGAGCGTGGAAAGTTTACCGCCAAGCGATAGAATCATCTGCGAATCCTCCTAGGTTGTAGATGCCCCTGGTGGGAAAACGCGTGAAACAATCGGCCGGGAGGAACCGTGAGCCGGGGGGCAACGTCGTTGCCAATGTTCGCATGTGTTGCGTTGTGCGTTGACATGGCCGGCGTTGGTGCGATCCAACGCACCTCGCAAACGGTGGGCAACGTGGGCGATGTGGTGGCGAAACGCCCGCCGAGCTCGCTCGTAGCAGCCTGCGTTTGCGTCCTTGTTTGCGTCATGGCTCGTGTAGTTGCGTCATAGGGTCTGCAACCAACTGCAACAATCCGCATCGTATTACACAAGTTATCCACTGCCGATGACACAAATGACGGTTGTGACGCAAACGCCGGCACATGCCGTATCCGGTAAGATCGTGTC